>NZ_JAMXFI010000024.1:0-88902 GCF_025460875.1 Microvirga yunnanensis | reverse complement strand
TCGATGAATGGCGGGGCCGCCGTGTTTGCTCGGCCGACCCGGTTGACCTCAGGATCGGCCGCAGCCAGCGCAATGAGAAATTCCCTTTGGACATGCTTTCCATAGACGTGCGATATCGTCGCCTAAACGCGTTGTGCAAGTATGTGTCCTGTCGGTCTGTGATCAGCCATCGAGGAGGGCGCCGTACTCGGGGTGCCGGGCCGCGTACGACGACATGAAAGGGCACTTCGCGATCACTCTTCTTCCGTCGCGCCGCAACGCTTCGAAAACGCCGTGCGCCAGTCGCGATCCATGCCCCAGGCCGGCCAACTCTTGCGGCACCTCCGTATGGAGCAGAACAACCCGTCCGTCTTCGACCTTGTAGTACGCGACGGCGAGTGCGCCGTCGCCGAGGGGCATTTCAAACCGGCTCATGGACGGATTGTCCTGGACGTCGCTTTCCATCTTTTGCCTCCGTCTCTTATCCGCTCCCAAATCTAGCAGGCCTATCTGCGATAGTCTGCCGGCCAAAGCCGCAGCAAGGGCGACGAGGCGTGTGTCTGGACGACTTGCGACGGATTGTGGATTCACGGCGCGATCCACGCATTTACTTACTCCCTACGGCTTCGTGCGGGCCGTGGCACTCCCGTCCGAACCATTGAAGTAGAAATGCATCAGGGCGCGATCCGGCCGAAACTCTGTTTCATAGCGACACCAAGCTCACTCGCTCCGACTTCGTTGAGGGACTCTTCCGCCTTCAAAACACGATCCCTTGGCGCCAGCTTCGGTACGAACGGGGCCGGACCTTTTCGAGACGATCATGGGCCTTGAAACAAAGCGCACGCTGTTCCGGGCCAATCATTCCCCGGCCGCCCGACTTTGGACTAGGGGAACCCGCAATGACCGCTACCGCCGACTACGCGCCACCCAGGGCCTGAATCTGGGGGAGGGCGGGCGGCGGCTCCTCTTCCAACATTGATCGGCGGACCGCCGGGGCCCCATGGCAAGGAACGACACGTGGGCACGCCCCCACTGCATCTTTATTTGCTGAGAACACCAGATGATCACACGATTACCGTTACGTCGGAGGAACTGCTAGCGATTGGCAATATCAGTGCCGAATATAACGTCTGGCTGATCAAGATCAGCAAAGGCGACCGGTTCAGCTCCGGCCTCAGCGAAAGCAATCCTCAATCCAATCTCCCGGCGGTGGTGGACCGTTCGGGCGACACGCCGCTCCGGGCCCTCAAATCCCGCCTGATCCCGATGCATCGTACTGGAAGTACGGCGCATTCCTGCCAACCCAAATGGCGATCAGTCGCGCGGGCAGCAGCGCCGAATTTAGCGAAGAGCCCGCTGCGGCCTTGGTCGGGCGTTCTGTTGGCCACTTCTCTCAGTATTCCTCTGGTTCGATGTGAGACCGCAGAACCTAGCGCCTCGCTGGCAGTTATTTTGCTCAGGCTACGGCGCTTACGAGTTGAGGTCGCGAGAAGTACTCCGCTCGCCGCCGAGCGACAGGCCCGAGCGACCAATCTCGGAGGCGAGCGACCTTGATGAATGCGTCCATTGCGGGAGAATACTTCCGTCCCTGCACCGCCAGCAGATGCACCTCGCGCCAGATTGGGTCACCTTCGATGGGAATGGCCTTGAGCTCTGGAAGGCGCGGCATGTGTTCGGGCGCGAGTATCACACCGAAGCCGGCTGCAGCCATGTGCTGAAGGTGTGTCTCTTTCTCGCTGCAGTAGCCGAGACTTGGTGTCCCGTCCGAAAAGCACAAGTCCCGCACCTTTGGCAAGACGTCACACCCGGAACGCTGAAGAATCGTCGCATGACGTAAATCGCCAATGCTGATGGCGGTTCGGCCCGCAAGTTCGTGCGTTGGGGCCAGTACCGCAACGTACCGTTCCTGAAACAGGGGCCAGTCATCAATGCGCGGCGGGATGTCTTTCATGTCACCGACAAACGCGGTGCTAATTTCGCCCCCCAGCAGCAACTCGATGAGCTCGTCAGTGGCTGCCTCTCGAAGTTCTACATGGAGCCCGGGAATAAACTTAGAGACCTCCGCGATAGGATCGAGCACTAACGAGACCGATATCGACGGGGCGAGTCCGATACGCAGGGGTGCGACATCCTTGCCTTGGAATGCCTGCGCCCGACGGCGGACCGCTTGTGCTGCCGCAATTGTGCGCTCCAACAGGGGTAGTACTTCCTTCCCGAGATCGGTGAGTTGCGTCAACTGCCGCTCCCGGTAAATCAATTGACCACCTAGCTCCTGCTCCAGCTTTTGCACACCTTTCGTTAGAGCAGGCTGTGTGACATTGCATTGCTCGGCCGCGCGCGTGAAGTTCAGCGTGCTTGCGAGCGCCAGAAAATAACGAACTTGGTGAAGTTCCATGGTGTCAGCCACTACTCTATCATTGTCTGGGACGTCGGCCATCTGCGTGGGCAATCCGGCGCGCAAGCCGACTTGGCCGCGTCGTTCAACGTGTGTAGTTGCGACGGCCTGACGCAATCAGTCTCGCGCACTCTCGTACGGACGCAGACATCGAGGCCGCTCTCGTGCGGCAACTCCTCTGTTGACGCGCTAGAGTGCATTGCCCCTGCGGGCGCGCGCGCCGGCGTTGACCGCGCAGCGGCGCTGAAGAGCAAATTTGCCGCGCTTTTCCCTAAACGGCTGAAGGAACCCATGATGGGAATGGTATCTCGCATCCCATGACCTTTCGTTTTACGGATACTAGAAGGATCGCGCCCAGCCGCCGGTTGCGGGCAGTCTCTGTGCGTCATCTGCACATCCCTGTTCAAGGGCTGCATCGGAATCGGGACGATAGGAACCGACGTTGACAGTGTCCTGTGGCTCTAACCGGCGGAGCCGGCAACAGATGCCCGCGATTGAGAAGATGTGATCGACGGCAGCGGCGAGCGCACCGCCGCTCTCAGGGTTCGGCGACTGCCTCGCGTGTAAGCCCAGGTGCCCCGAGATTAGTTGAGAACTGTTTGCGGCGCGGTGATCGACCTCTCCATGGCCGATTACGTTAGCGGGCGCAACAGTCTTTGCGCCGATGGAATGGCATGTCTTTTGGAATACCATTTAAGGGCCTCCGCAGTTTGGCGAGGTCTTTTATCGATGGTATTTCGCCAGTAGAAAATTATACAGTGGTTTGTCATTACTATCCTTGTAGAGTGCTTGTTGTGGGACCCACACTAAACCGCACCTCGACGGCCACTTTCCTCGGCAGATCGCACGAGCAGTTCGCCTGTCGCCGCTTTGTGCGTCTCCGACACCGCGCACCGACGCTCTCCATCGCGGAATTCTGACGCTGGTGGAAACGGATTCGATGAGCCTTGCTGGTTTCGTTCAAACTTGAGAGCGGCCGAAACAGCGAAGCGGGGATCACCGGCGACTGGCCGGGCTGATACCATTGTGGTCGACGTGACCCGGATCCCCGACGCTCCCTTCAACATCCGTACCGAGGGCGCCGCCGGCAAGTTCGGCTCCGGCCAAAATCCGAATCAGCATGGCGCTTTCGACCGCTGCGCTTCGGATTACACGACCTTGCATCCAAGGACATCCTCAATACTGGCCATCAACCGGCCGCTGTCAATCGGCTTCTCGACCATCGGAAATGACTCGTCGAGGCGGCGCGCATCGTTCGCGCGTTCAGGGAAGGCCGTCATGATGATCACGGGTACGACGTTTGCTTGATTAATTAGGATGCGCCTCAGCTCAAGGCCGCTGGTTCCGGGCATCTGGAGATCAGAAACGATGCAGTCAAACCTGTTCGCGTCAGCCATGAGCAGCGCATCGGCGGACTCAAATGCCGTAGTCCTAATGCCGAACGAGCGCAGCAAGCCCGCCACGGAGAGTCGGACAAGCTCGTCGTCGTCGACGATCGCGATGGCGATATTCGCGCCCAAGGGGTCCCTTTCAGGAAGTACGGAAATACGGTCAGCATTTTAATGCCGCTGTGAGGCCTGACAATCGGACGTATGGGTGCTCGGCCTATACTGGAGTATGGTCTTGGAGAGCACCTCGCTCGAGCGCTTCCATCATCCTGACCACCTGTGCAAGCGTTTGAGCGCGCATCTTCCGCATTGCGCTGCCGCGATGAAGCTTGACCGTTATCTCGCTTAACCCGAGCTCACTTGCCACTTGCTTGTTGAGGAGACCGGATGAGACCAGTTGCAGAACCTCGCGCTCGCGCGACGTCAGGGATCCGTATCGCGCACGGAGGGAGTCGAGTTCGCTCTCCTGGTCCTTCATGCGAATATCCTCGACCAACGCGCATGCGATCGCGTCCATCATGTCCTGGTCACGGAACGGTTTCGGAAGGAAGTCGACCGCACCGGCCTTCATCGCCCGCACTGACATCGGTATATCGCCGTGGCCTGTTATGAACAGGATGGGAATGCGCTCGCCACGCTTGGCGAGTTCCGCTTGGAGGTCGAGCCCGCTCAGGAGGGGCAGGCGCACGTCCGCGACCAGACAACGGACGCCCTCAGGCAAGGGCTTTGACAAGAGCTCGACGGCACTCGCGTAAAGAGCCGAACGATATCCGGCGGATCTGACGAGGCCGTCGATGGATTTTAGGACCAACTCATCGTCGTCGACGATGAGTACGATTGGAGCGGCGCTAGAGTTCGGCTGCATGGCTGACGAATTTGTAGTGTGCGGCGGTATGCGCAGTTTCGGTCCTGCCGGTCCCAGGACAAGGATCCTCGAACTTGCCAGTTAAACTGCGTTCTCGATTTAACATGAGACTTGGGCAGGGCCCGCTGAAGACTTTTATAGTTAGAGGAACGAAGGACTTGTTCACGACGGTTGACAAAGCTCCTCAGCTAGGCTCGACCGGCAGCGCGAAGCCCACCGTCGCGCCGCCAGCCGCGTTTGCGTGAGCAAACATTCGGCCGCCGTGCGATTCGATAATCGTCCGGCATATCGACAGGCCCATCCCCATGCCGTCGGTTTTTGTCGTGAAGAATGGCTCGAAAATGGTCGAGCGGTGCGCTTCGTCAATCCCGAGCCCGTCGTCACTGACACGAAGCGTGACGCCATTCTCATCGCGCGCGGTTTCGATTGTGAGCCTACGTTCACCGGTATCCGATTTCCTCGGCGCCTGTAGTCCGTTCATCAGGAGGTTGC
This sequence comes from Microvirga yunnanensis, assembly GCF_025460875.1. Lineage (NCBI taxonomy): Bacteria > Pseudomonadati > Pseudomonadota > Alphaproteobacteria > Hyphomicrobiales > Methylobacteriaceae > Microvirga > Microvirga yunnanensis. Next base: position 83,783 of record NZ_JAMXFI010000024.1, on the reverse strand, counting down.
TGAGAACCTGCTGAATCTGCACGGGATCCGCGAAGACTGCGGGAAGGTTGTCCGCCAACCTGAGACCGACCGAGCCCCGATGATGATTGATGTGCGAACGCAGCAGCGGCAGGGTGCCCGTCACCAAGTCGTTAAGATCGAACTTAAGCGGGACCGGATCTTTGCGGGTGAATATCGCTCGAAGCTGCCGAACGACATCGCTGACCCGGCGGGCGCCAACGACCACCCGCTCGATCGCCTCCGTCGCCTCCGCGATGTCGGGTTCGGCACGATTGAGCCAGCGCAGACACGCCTCGCCGTTCGTAAGGATCCCGGAAAGAGGCTGATTGATCTCGTGCGCGATTGACGCAGTCAACTCCGCCATTGTCGCGATGCGGGTGATACGAGTGAGTTCGGTCTGGGCACGATGCATTTCTTGCTCGGCCATCTTCGTTGAGGTGATGTCCATGATGACGCCGACAGTGCTCAGGTCATCTGGACCGGCATGTGCCGGATTGACCAGCACGCGAAGGTGCTTGATCCGCCCGTCAGGGAAGAATAGTCGGTGCTCAAATTCCACGTCGCAACTGTTGCGTTTCGCGTGCTCGAGCTTCTCCCGAACGAGGTCAACGTCGTCAGGATGAACCCTCCGGAGATATGGATCGAGTCCGGGCGTCACATCCTGCTCATATTCCAGAATCCGGTAGGATTCGTCCGACCAGTGATACTCGCCGGTTCGAAGGTCTGCACCAACGCTACCCGATTTACTGATCAGCTGGCCTTGGCGTAAAAACGCTTCGTTCCGGCGGAGCTGCTGTTCAGCGCGCTTTCTGTCCTCGATGTCGAAGGTCGCCCCATACCACTGAACCACATTTCCGTTCTCGTCGCGGCGAGGCGTGCAGATAGAGAGATACCAACGATATCCGGTCGTGGGAGAGCCTACACGAAACTCGTACATTCCGTCGGCACCGGTTTTGATATGGTTGGCCCAGTAGCTAACAAGTCCATCTCGATCGTCTGGATGAACCGGGTCCTTCCATCCGCGGCCGCTGACGGTCTCCAGTGTTTGCGCCCAGCGCGCGAGATATCGCTCGTTTGCATAGTCCATATCGCCGTCCGCTGTCGTGCGCCAAATCATGGTTGGCACGTTTTGAAGCAATATGCGGATGTCTGCCGCCTCAGATTCCCGTGCAAACTCGGAAGCTTTGCGTTCGTTGATCGGGAGCGCGACTAGAACCCTCGACGAGCAGGGAAGATGAGAGTCGGTGGCAAGGGCAATGTTGACGAGAAACCAATGGTACTGACCGTCTCGGTGCTGGATCCGGATGTCGACCGACCGCGAACCGCTTTCGGAGACGGCGGCATCGCTGAGGGTCCCGCGATCCTCCTCATGCACCGCCTTCAGCCATGCATCGCCGAGGAGGTTCGCGGGAGAGATTCCGGTGAAGAGTTCCCAGGCGCGATTGAACCTGCGTCCGCCGCGCTCGACGTGGAATTCGCAGACCAATGCCTGGACGCTATCACACCCAAAGCTCGCTTGGGGCGGGTCGCTCGCCAGCTCCGATGGCGCGTCACTCATCTCCGTTGCAATCTCTCTTCGTTCGGCCGACGCGGGATGGACCGGTTGTCATCACGAACTCAGTTTCACCGGACTCGAGTAGGCTGCAACGTCATTGCGTAGCGATGCCCAATCGGAGTGCTTTGAAGCTTGATTCATGCACGTCCTGCTCATGCGTAGGCTGCGAGCAATCTCTGATCGAGCCGCGCCCCCTTCGGCCGTAAGAGAGTCAATCCGTTGCATGCGCTTCTGCTTATCAATGATCGAAACCACCTTGTATTCGCGCAACTCTGCCGGTCCGCTTCTGCCAATGTGCGACTATTGGAATGCATGATCGCTCTTTTACCTGCGTATACGCAATGATCCTTGGGTATGTCGGCGGGAAGATGACCAATTCGGTCGAGAGGCGCTAGATTGGGAAAATGCATTTGAGTTATTCATGCGGATCATGAATGACCCAGATCCGGCGTGCGGACTTCTTGCCGGCTTCGCCCACCCTGTGCGAGCATCTGCCAGGGTCACGGCGCGAACTTCGCCGCCCAACCGCGTGAGCGGCGGCTGCAATGAGTGCGATGTCAGCGCCTGAACGCGGCGCCGAACTCTGTGCGGGCTGAAAGGTCGTCTTCAGGTGGCATGCAGGTTGCTCCATGACGCGCTACAGCATCACATCGCGCGGTGCGCGGCAATAACGATCGTCTATGGACTCGATGGCCAGAGGTGATTTCCTTCGCTGACCTCGCAGGGTCATTTTACAAAGAAGTCGATCTCCTTGAGTTCAGCATCCAGCGCCGCGGTGACGCCGCGTCAGCTCGGGTTGGTGAGTGAACAGTCCAAACGGCGTAAAAGAGAAACACACCGATGTCCGACGAAGCCTACGATATTGTCATTGTTGGCGCGGGCGCAGCCGGCTGCGTCGTCGCGAGCTACCTCGCCGAACATACCGACGCGTCGATCGCCCTGATCGAAGCCGGCGACCTGGATAGCGATCCGCTCATCCACATTCCTGCCGGGTTCGCCAAAATACTAGCCCACGACCGGCATGTCTGGAAGTATGAGACGGTTCCGCAGCATGGCACCCGGCGTACCTATCGCTCAGGCAAAGTGCTCGGCGGCGGCTCCTCGATCAACGCAATGGCCTACGTCCGCGGTCAGCCGCGCGACTACGCCGCCTGGCAGGATGCGGTCGGCGACACGGGCCGATGGTCCTATGAAGACCTGCTGCCGGTCTTCATGGCGCAGGAAGACAACGACACCTTCCACGACGACTACCACGGTATCAAAGGTGGCCTGGCGGTTCAGTTGCCCAAAGGCGTCAACAAGCTGAACCAATACTGCCTCAAGGCCTTCCAGGAGTACGGCATCCCCTTCAACCCCGACTATAACGGCAAGAGCCAGATCGGCGTCTCGCCGGTCCAGTCGACCATTGGAAATCAGCGGCGGTGCAGTGCCGTCGACGCTTATCTGCGTCCGCACCTGGACTCGGGTCGTGTGACCCTTCTCACCGGGAAGGCAGTTGTTCGCATTCTAATCGAGAACAGGCGAGCGGTCGGCGTTGAGCTGAGCGACAACGGCCGCGAGACAATCAGGGCCGGCGAGGTCGTGCTGTCGGCCGGGGCCGTCCACAGCCCGACAATTCTCATGCACTCAGGCATTGGGCCGGCCGAGCAGTTGCGCCAGCATGGCATTGCCGTGATCGTCGATGCTCCGGAGGTGGGTGAAAATCTCCAGGACCACCCTATGGTACCGGTCCGGGCCTATGTGAAGGGCGATCTCGGCTACCAGGCGGCCGCGCATGGCCTCGGTACCGTGAAGGCAGGTCTGCGCTATTTTATCACCAAGGATGGCCCGGCGGCGGGCAACGGCATCGAGACGGTCTCCCACTGGAATCCGTTCGACTTCAGCGCCGAACCCACGATCCAATGCTATCACGCTCCGATCATCGCGAATCAGGACCTCAGCGCGACGGGGGACCGCTCCGGCCTCACTTTTGAGCTCGTGGTGCTTCAGCCGAAGAGCCGCGGCTGGGTCAGGCTCGCCGACAGCGATCCGATGTCGATGCCCCTCATCCACCCGAACTTCGTCGGCGAGGAAGAAGACCTGAGGGCTGCGGTACAATCGGTGCACGCGATCCGCAAGGTTATGGCCCAGGAGTCGCTGGCTCCGGCGATCGAGGAAGAGATCGATCCGGGGCCTAGCATCCAATCGGACGCCGAGATCGGCGAATGGGTGAAGCGTGCCGTGACGACGATGTGGCACCCGGTCGGCACGTGCCGGATGGGCCAGGATGAGCGAGCAGTTGTTGACGCGAGGCTCAGGGTGCGCGGGGTCGACGGCCTTCGGGTGATCGACGCCTCGATCATGCCGAACATCACCAGTGGCAACACGAATGCCCCCACTCAGGCGCTTGCGCGTCACGCCACCGCGATGCTGGTCCAGGATCTGAAGCTAACCCAGGAACCCCTGAAGCGAAGCGATGACAGCCGTTTCCCGTCCGTCGATCTCTCCGATTTGATTGTAACGTTCTAGGCCCTCAAGGAGACTGACGTGTGCGCAACTGACAGGTCCGAGTATTCGATCCCGGCGATCCGGCTTGATCGCAGCTCCTTTTGGCACCTAACACGATACGGCATCGGACCGGTTGGTTTGCTGTTCGCGTTCGCGCTCGCCGACTGCGACAAGGCCGCGCAAGCGCAATCGGCCGCGCCTCCGCCCTTGGTCACAGTGACGCAACCAGTCAAACGGACCGTCACCGACTGGAACGAGTTCACCGGTCGCTTCGAGGCGATTGAAGAGGTTGACGTCCGCCCTCGCGTCGGCGGCTTCGTCGACAGTGTAGAGTTCAAGGACGGTGCGATCGTCCGCTCCGGCGATCTGCTCTACGTCATCGATCCGCGCCCGTTCGAAGCGGCCGCACTAATAGCCGAGGGGCAGCTCGCTGACGCCCGTGCCAAGGGGGAGTTCGCCAAGCGCGATCTTGAGCGCGCTCTGAACCTCGTCCAGACTAACGCGGTCTCCGAACAAGCCGTCGATCAGCGCCGTGCGGCGCTACAGGCGGCGCGTGCCGCCGAGACTCAGGCCAAAGGCGCGCTGCAGGCGGCACAGCTCAATGTCGAGTTCTCCCATGTGGTGGCCCCGATCACCGGCCGCGTCAGTCGCCGCTTGGTAACCCCGGGCAATCTCGTCCAGGGCAGCGAAGGCGCCGCGACGCTACTGACCTCGATTGTATCGCTCGATCCGATCTACCTCTACTTCGACGTCGACGAGGTGACCTATCGGCGAAACAGTCGGTTGTGGGCGGAAGGGCTGCGGCCAAATGTGCACGGCACGACGAACCCGGTGCAGGTGATGCTGACTGGCGAGTTAAATCCTTCACACGAGGGGACGATGGACTTCCTCGACAATCGATTAGACGCCTCGACCGCGACGCTGCGCGGCCGTGCGATCGTCCCGAACAAAGATCTCTCGATCGTACCCGGTCAGTTCGGCCGAGTACGGGTCGCCGGCTCCTCACCCTACGAGGCGCTGCTAATCCCGGAGGCGGCTGTCGCCACCGACCAGTCGCGCAAGATCGTGTTCGTAGTCAAGGAGGACAACACGGTGGAGGCAAGGCCGGTTGTGCTCGGGCCGATTGATGAAGGGCTGCGCGTGATTCGCGAGGGCCTCAAGGCGGAGGATCACGTCATCGTTGACGGGCTGCAGCGGGCTCGTGTCGGTGCCAAGGTAACACCAAAAACGGTGGAGCTGCCAACTGGCGGCAAGGCAGCAAGGGCCAAGCCATGAATATCGGACGGATTTCCATCAACCAGCCCATCCTGGCGATGGTGCTGTCGATCGTGCTGTTGATCGTCGGCGCGATCGCCTACCCGTCACTGCCGGTTTCGGAATATCCGCAGGTGGTGCCGCCGACCGTTACCGTGACCACGCAGTATCCCGGCGCCTCGGCGCAGACCGTATCGGACACCGTTGCAGCCCCGATCGAGCAGGAGATTAATGGCGTCGAGGACATGCTGTATCTTTACAGCCAAGCGACCTCGAACGGGCAACTGACGATCACCGTCACCTTTAAGCTCGGCACAGATCTCGACAAGGCGCAAGTCCTGGTTCAGAACCGCGTCGCGATCGCGCAGCCGCGGCTGCCGCTGGAGGTTCAGCGCACCGGCGTTGTCACCCGGAAGAACTCGCCCGACATCCTGATGGTCGTCTTCATGCTGTCGCCCGATGACACATTCGACCAGCTCTATATCTCCAACTACACGCTGCTCCAGGTCCGCGACCAGTTGCTGCGGATCGACGGCGTTGGCGACGTCCAGATGTATGGCGCGCGCGATTACTCTATGCGGCTGTGGCTGGATCCCGACCGGCTTGCCAATGTTGGTCTGACCTCCACCGAAGTATTGGCCGCGATCCGGGCGCAGAACCAGCAAATCGCCGGCGGGCAGATTGCGGAACCGCCGATTTCCGATCGCGCCTTCCAGCCGAACCTCGTCTTCACCGGCCGCCTTAAGGATGTCGGGCAATTCGAGGACATCGTGGTGAAGGCTAGCCCCGACGGCCGAATCGTGCGGTTGCGCGACGTTGCCCGCGTCGAACTCGGTGCGCTATCCTATGCCACCAGCAGCTTCATACTCCGCAAGTCGGCCGTTGCAATGGTTGTCACGCAACGGCCCGGATCCAATGCGCTCGCCACGGCACATCATATCTCCGAGACGATGGCGAAGCTCAAGACAAGTTTTCCGAATGGGCTCGATTACAATATCGGCTACAACCCTAGCGAATTCATCGACCAATCGGTCCGTGAGCTGATCAAGACGGTCTACGAGGCAATGGCGCTCGTTGTCATCGTGGTGCTGGTGTTTTTGCAAGGGTGGCGCCCAGCGATCATCCCCATCATCGCAATCCCGGTTTCCCTGGTCGGAACCTTTGCGGTAATGGCCGCGCTCGGATTCTCGGTCAACAACCTGACGCTCTTCGGTCTGGTTCTCGCGGTCGGCATCGTGGTCGACGACGCCATTGTGGTTGTCGAGAACGTCGAACGGCATCTCGAGCACGGATTGAGCCGGCGCGAAGCGGCGCTTAAGACGATGGAAGAAGTCGGCGGCGCACTTGTCTCGATCGCACTGGTACTCTGCGCCGTGTTCGTGCCGACCGCCTTCCTCGGCGGCATCTCTGGACAGTTCTTCCGGCAGTTCGCCGTCACCATCGCGGTCGCAACCGCGATCTCGTGCTTCTGCTCGCTGACGCTGTCGCCGGCGCTGGCCTCGCTGATCCTTACTCCAAACCAGGGAAAACGTCCGTCGGCGCGCTGGAACATCATCGCGCGCGGCTGGGGGAGCTTCACCGCGCTGTTCAACCGCATCTTCGACCGCTTGGCGCAGGGATACGGGGCCACCGCCGGCTTCGTCGTCCGGCACACGATGGTGATGCTTTTGATCTACCTCGCGCTGATCGGCAGCGCCGGTTGGTTGCTGGTGAGTACCCCACAGGGCTTCATTCCGGCCCAGGATCGCGGTTACCTCATCATTTCGGTTCAACTGCCAGGCGCCGCATCGCTAGCACGGACCACTGCGGTGGTGCGTGACATCGAGCGAATCGCACTGGATACACCAGGTATTATCCGTGTCGGGGCCTTCGCCGGCTTCTCCGGCGCGACGCGCACGCAGGCGGGCAACGCAGCGGCATTGTTCCCCGTGTTCGACGAGCCGGAGGCACGATACAAGAAGGGCCTGTCGGCTAATGCGATCACAGCGGAACTGCGCAAACGGCTATCCGCGATCCAGGGCGCCTCCGTCAATGTCATTCCTCCGCCCGCAGTACCCGGGATCGGCACAGGGGGCGGCTTCAGCATCCGCATCCAGGATCGGCAAGGACGCGGCCCCGAGCTGCTGGCGGCTGCAACCGACGAACTGGTGGCGGCCGCGCGCAAGTCACCCGATCTCACGTCGGTGTTCTCGCCCTTCTCGGCGAACACGCCCCAGCTGTTCGTCGACATTGATCGCGTCAGGGCGGAGAAGCTCGGCGTTCGAATCGCCGACATCAATGACACAATCCAGACTTATTTCGGCTCAACCTATGTCAACGACTTCAACCTGTTCGGTCGCACCTATCACGTCACTGCGCAGGCCGACCTGCCATTTCGCGAAGAGACTACGGACCTCGAGCGGCTGCGTACCCGCAACGCCGCCGGCGAGATGGTGATGCTCGGCAGCGTTGTGGACTTCAAAGACATCTCGGGACCAGATCGCGTCGCGCGCTACAATCTCTACTGGGCGTCCGAGTTGCTGGGTGAGCCGGCACCGGGCGTTAGCTCGACCACGGCGCTTAACACCATCAAGCAGCTAGCCGACGAAACGTTACCGAGCGGATTCACCTTCGAATGGACCGATTTGTCCTATCAACAAGTGGCGGGTGGCAATGCCGGCCTTTACGTGTTCCCCATCTGCGTGCTGTTCGTCTATCTGGTTCTGGCCGCGCAATATGGCAGTTGGACACTGCCGTTCGCGGTGATCCTGATCGTGCCCATGTGCCTGTTCGCGGCCACCGTCGGTGTGCGGATCATGGGCCAAGACGTTAACGTTCTGACCCAAATCGGCTTCGTGGTGCTGGTGGGACTTGCGGCCAAGAATGCGATTCTGATCGTCGAGTTCGCGCGTGACATTGAGCTTCAGGGCAGGTCGCGGTTGGAGGCCATTATCGAGGCCTGCCGACTGCGCCTGCGCCCGATCCTGATGACCTCGTTTGCCTTCATCCTCGGTGTGCTGCCACTGGTGGTCTCGACCGGTTCCGGCTCCGAGATGCGCCAGGCGGTCGGCGTCGCCGTCTTCTTCGGCATGCTCGGCGTTACGTTGTTTGGCCTAATCTTCACGCCGATCTTCTACGTGGTGGTTCGCAATCTCGCGGAAGGCAAGAACGAGGGCGAGCCGCCTCGCACAACGGTGGCCGCGGCGGCGTAAGTGTCAGTGACGCGGATGTGCGATGATGCCGGATCACTATCTTCGATGGCCTCAGCGGCGCGGCATACTGGCTATGAACGGGGCACGGTCCCACCCGCGCCATCCACCGTTTCGCGGCTCCGACTGCGCCGCACTTCAGGATAACGGGCCCAAAGCGCAGAGCCCGAAGAGGCATTACTACTGGCCGGGCCGAAATAGACGTGCAAGCCTTGAGAGGTAATATAATTATGCGCCAAGCATTTCCGAATGGGAACTGTGGGGAGGCTATAAGATGAGGTCGGGAGTTTTCGCCGCGGCCGCTGCGTACAGCCTGTTACTCGCCGCGCCGGCGTTCGCGCAGGGTGTCAAGATTGGCGTCCTGAACGACCAGTCCGGCGTCTATGCGGAGTACGGGGGCAAATTCTCAGTCGAAGCCGCACAGATGGCTATCGAGGATTTCGGCGGCGAGGTGCTCGGCCAGAAGATCGAGCTGGTCACCGCCGACCACCAGAACAAGCCTGATCTCGCAGTCTCGATCGCGCGGCGCTGGTACGACGCCGACGACGTTGATATGATTACCGACCTAACTACGTCAACTGTCGCGCTGGCGGTGCAGGAACTCTCTAACGAGAAGAAGAAGATTGATATCGTGGTCGGCTCCGGGACCTCGCGCATCACCGGCGACGCCTGTACGCCCTACGGGTTCCACTGGGCCTACGACAACCACGCGCTGGCGGTCGGCATCGGCCGAGCACTGGTAAAGGCGGGCGGCGACACGTGGTTTTTTCTCACCGCCGACTATGCTTTTGGCCGCGCGCTGGAGAGGGACACCAGCGAGATCGTTACCCGTGCGGGCGGCACGACGATCGGCGCGGTCCGCGTGCCGCTGAACTCGACCGACTTCTCCTCATTCCTGCTGCAGGCGCAGAGCTCGAAGGCAAAAATCGTTGGTCTCGCCAATGCCGGCCGAGACACCACCAACGCCATCAAGCAGGCGGCTGAGTTCGGCATTTTCCGGCAGGGACAGAAACTCGCCGGCCTGCTGATGACAATCACCGAGGTGAATAGTCTGGGCCTCGACGCGGCGCAGGGGCTGATGCTCACCGAAGGATTCTACTGGGACCGTGACGACAAGAGCCGCGCTTTCTCCGAGCGCTTCTTCAAGCGCACCGGGCGGATGCCGAGCATGATCCACGCAGGCACCTATTCAGCGACGCTGAGCTACCTGAAGGCAGTGAAGGCTGCGGGCACTAAGGAGAGCCAAGCCGTCGCCAAGAAGCTCAAGGAAATGCCGGTTGACGACTCGTTCGCGCGGGGCAGGGTGCTGGCGAACGGCCGCATGGTCCACGACATGTATCTTTTCGAAGTCAAGAAGCCCTCGGAGTCGAAGAAGCCGTGGGACTATTACAAGCAACTCGCGGTGGTAGCGGGCGAACACGTGTTCCTCAGCGCCAAGGAAAGTGGTTGCCCGCTGACCCGGTGAAGGGGAGAGTCGTTCCGGGAGGTGGCGTCACTTTGTCCGAAGTTTGCTCAAGTTGGCTTGTGCTGCGGCTTGTCGGATCCGCGAGATTGAAAAGGGTTGCTCCTGTGAATTAGCGGCGGATCCGTTCGGGCGCCTTTGTCAGCCGGCGCATGGGCCTGATGACGGTGCGCTTGAGTTCACGCTTGCTGCGGATCGTCGGATTGTGGGCCGTGGCTTGCTTCGGGTTGGCGCGCAGATCCTCGTCTGGGTTCAACTCGGCTCTGGAGGGTGGCGAGTGGAAGACCTCAATCTCGCTGCAGGCCAGACGATGCGGGTCGCCAGCTGATCTGGACAGCGCGTTCGCATTAGCACATATGACAAACGCATTGAACTGCTCCTCGGAACTATTGATCCGGCTTGGGTGCAGTTGAAACACCGGTGGTCATGGATAGGATCGAATGGCCCAGCCAGCCCCCGGCGCAGTTCAAGATCACCCAAGCCGTCTCTATAAGTTCGAGCACGTTAGTGGCACTTGCGAAGATGTTGTAGCGTCCATTTGGCGGTCAGCTCAACAACCATCAGGTCAATCTTAAAGTCCTTTCTCGTACTCATCAATTCCGACGTAGGCGTTCAGCAAGTGAAGCCTTGCGGCTCCTAACCAGCGGGGCCGTTTGCTTTCTTCGACTGGGCCGCGCAGCAGCGGTTCCGCCATCAGACTGTGAACGCCATGTGGCGGTTGTGGCTTGAACAAGCCTCGCCTGACTCCCCGCCAGAACAGCGTCACATCGATTTGCGCCGACAGTGGATCGGTGCGGCGGCGGCAGTTCAGAGGATCGCGACTATGACCCATTGGGCATCCAGACGCTCTACACTGGAGGACTAGAGGCGTGCTCATTGCAGCCGAGGCCTATTTTACCAGAGGAGGGCCGATACGAGACCATGTTGGCCGACCGCCATCGTGCGCCGCTGCGGAGGCCAAGTAACAGGCAGGGCGGCGCGGATCTGAGCTTCGGGAGGCGGCCGCTGGCTTGGACGTGCCCTTGGTCGCAGGTAGCCCCGCGCGGCCTATGCTGCCCCAATCCGCCACTCACCGCCGCGATCTCCCGGCCCTTTTCATGCGGGAGACGGAGATCACGCCACACGAACTCATTGAACCTGCCCCACTCGACGCTGCTTGCACCCTGCTCGCGGGGAGCGACTGTCCGCTTCACGAGGTTTGGTATGACTTCGGCTTCGTGACAGGCATTGATTCAAGCAATCGGCTCGGCGGGACGCCGGCCCGGTATCCCGCCAGATCCCACCAGTCGAAGGCGGTCACGGAGAGAACGGGCATCGTCGATGCGCCACACGATGAAGTAGCATTGACGGGCGAGTCCGCGGCTCGGCATGGCCCGAAATGGCGCGTACCTGACCAGATTTGGCGGCCTTTGGGCCTGTGCACACGAACTCAATTGCTGTATCGGCTCCGGAACTGGGACGAGGAGGGATTGCTCGGAGCGAAAGCGCCCTCAGGTACAGTGTTCCCGAAGGAGGGAAGGTTCGAACGGGCAGGTGCTTGAGCAGTATCGAATTCGCGTTTCGCTGTGAGCACCAGGTTCGCGCGGGTCTCTGAGCAAGCGGTCAGAACCCTTGCGCAAAGCAAGCTGTCTCAAGTGCCGCTTGGAGTGCTGAGGAGATAAACGGTTGTATAGTTCGATCGCCGTTCATCTTATGGCGCCAACCATACGTAGCATGGATCGCCACGCCGCACTCACCCTAGTCTTATATCAGACGAAATCGCTCTGAGGAAGGCTGAAGGCCATGTTGATGAACTCACCGCGCGCCGCTTGTCGGACTAGGTCGGTGTCAATAAGCGCTCGATGCAAGCTTGTAAACTCGGTGATACTGCAACGTCTCTCACCTGCGGGTTCAAGGCGCGCGGCGCTCATGTTCAACGCGAGCATACCCTGTTTGACTTTGCTCCTAGGCAGCATCGTTCTTCTGTCATCCGCCATAGCTGACCGTGGTTATCGTCCGCCGGCTGGTTCTCGAGCTGCGATCGAGCTGGCCGCAGGTCGGCTCACGGATTCACGATCGAAGATCGCCAAAAGTCAGTTGGCCTCGAAGGAGGCCGCCGAGCAGGACCTGCCTTCTCTCCCACTCGGTCCTTCAGTGCCGTCATTCGGCGAAGCAGAGCCCATACCAGCTTGGAGCGACTTCTGCGGCCGCTACCCGACCGAATGCGCCGTCAATCTTTCCGAACCCGCCGTCCTCAAACTGAGCGCCGCTACTTGGGGCATGATCGGGACCATCAACGAGCGCGTCAACTACGAATTAAAACCCGTCACCGACGCGGAGCACTGGGGTGTGATGGACCATTGGGATCTGCCCGGCGACGGCTACGGCGATTGCGAGGACTACCAGCTCCTGAAGCGAAGGCTGCTGGCCGAGCTTGGGGTTCCGCGCCGAGCGATGCGCATAACGGTCGTCCTGGACGAAGCGGGAGAAGGCCACGCCGTTCTGATGACTCGCACGGACCGCGGGGACTACATTCTCGATAATAGAAGACAGGCCGTTCTCGCCTGGAGCGACACCGGTTACAAGTACCTCAAGCAAGAGGGATCACAAAGACCAGCTTGGGTCGCGCTTGACGAAGAACAACAGGCCGCATTGATGGCAAGCCAGTAAGCCCAGTTACCGGCGACTCGAGTTTCGGGCGCCGCTCAGACTACCCAAAGCGGAGACATCCACCCGCGGTGCAGGCGCGATCCGCATTGTCGTGCATTACGCTCGGCCGAACATCCACACTGGCGCTTCAGGGCCGCGCCCTAAGGGATCCTCGTCGCGGATACCTTGTGTGGTCGCCGCCGATCCCTTCTGAACGATCTCGTGAACATGGAGAAGGCCTCCTCCAGCCACGAGATGCCACTCGGGTACAGAACCTCGTGCCCCTTGGTCCTGTGAGCGTTCCGCGGTCGTGTTATACAATGAAATCGGCGGCATGGCGCCCTCGCGCGTTAGCCGCCGATCTCACTAATGAATCATGGTGACCCAGTCAGCCTGCCGCCGTGAACGAGTTCAACTTGACCCTTTGTCCCCCTTGGAAGGACCATGGTTGTTACAGGTATACCCGATGAAGCACGTTTGACTGTCCCTTGTCGGAATGAAAGCAGGCGCGATGCCTTGGGCATTTCGGCAAAAATCTGAGGTTGTGACATACAGGTTGTAATTGTGCGGTCCAGTACGTAGTACCACAGACCCAGCATTTGCAACCAAGCTCGCTACATTTTTGCAGGGCATGCTTGGAGATGCAGGCCCCTCCTGAGCAGCACTTGCTGTCGCGAGCACGAAGAGCAAGGGAATCTGCAGAACCGTTATAGTCTTCATCAGAGATACTCCATATCCAGATCATGCGTTGTGTATAAATAGCTCCACGGCTATGCACCGAGGCTTGGCCTCGTTGGTCGCTGGTGCCACGTTCTGCGTCGAACCAGGCGTCCATCGTCTCCCAGAGAATTCGGGCTGACAGGTCCAAATCTCCGGCTATGTAGGTTCATTGAGTGACGTTGATCATCGACGCCAGGCTCTAAGGTGGCTCCATTGCTGAGAGCTGCCGTGGCGGACATATGTCAGGCAGGATGTCGCACTGCGGTCCCTTGGTTATTGTCGATAACGTACCGCCAGAACCCATCCGCGCCACGGCGCGCGATATCGCATGCCGAGCCTCCGAGATGCACGTCCTCGCCGTCGGGACCCTTGCCGTCAATTGACCAGTCCACGACGATCTGGGCGGTATCGCCGGCAACGAAAACATGGCGCACATTGGTCAGCAGCGGCAGGCCGAGCTTGATGTCGCGGTCGATTATGGTAGCGATCTGAGCGTGATCAGTGATGGTTTGCCCGTCGTTCGCGATGAACACAGCATCCTGAGCGTACATGGCCATCTGCGCGCTGACGTCACCCGAGTTAAATCGCTTAACTAGCGACGGGATAATGTCTTCGGGTCTAGTAGGAAGGGGAAAAGTCTCGGTCATCGGTGGTCTCCTGTTCGTCTGGTTTGAAACGGGTGCACCGCGCGTTACCCAATGAAATCCGCGACAGTGGTCGTTATTGATCGCAGCGCGGGACAGAACTTCCCAATAGCCGGTGCATATAAATTTCATAGCGGCGGAGAATAGCGCTACGACAGTACTCACCGCAGTTCGAAAATCGACGACGCTTACCCCAAGCCGAACCGCTTCGTCGCCCGCGACGGCGGCGAAATTGGGATTTCATGCAGTGCCGCCTCAAAAACTCGTACTCTAAGGATCGTACTGGTCGAATAAAGAGGTATTCGCCTAACGCGGCGCATATGCGAGGAACTCCGATTACGGAATGCCTGGGCCGAGTTCACCGACGCCTGGGCCGTCGGCCTGCCGATCATAGACCGTATGTACAAGGAATGCGCACCAGGCGAGGCGCCCGCGCGGATGGGCACCTGGAGGCGGAGAACTGTACCGCGCTCGAGTTCGCGGTCGGCAAGTACAATCGAGATGTTCAGCAAGATCTCAAGAATCTCACCGATCACTTCCTGGAGGAATGGTATTGATGGACCCTGCGCCTGCTTGGCGCGGCACCCTTTCAGAATGGGCAGGGTTATCGTGGCGAGCGCGCTCGCGGTAGGGCCAACGAGGAAGCGCTGGGCGATCAGGACCGACCGGAGAGCACGGCGGCTCAATCGGGGCTGCGGCTACCGCCATTCTTTGAAAAGGTAGCCCGGTAGTCGGAGTTCGCCACGGGCAAAGTGCACGGCGGGTGCCGCCTTAAGATTAGACTATCCGAGTAAGCGAGCGGACGCGCGGGGAGAAGCCGATGCCCCACATGGTCGCAATCCACGAAGCGACAGAATCGACGCGGACAGTGCAAAGGACCTCACAGCCTCTTCGACACTGGAGCGGCTCGCTACAGATTGCCGGCATCACTCGGCCAGGAATGGAATCGATAACGCCGCGCCACTTCCGTAGCAGCGAAACCGCTGCCAGTCTCGCGCAGGCCTCCTGAAAAGGCGGTTCCGTCAAGCCGGCGCGTTGCCCTTGCGCGCAATCAGTCTGAAATCCTGAATGTGAGCGCGATGATCCGCTTCTATTTCCACCTGACACCTAATCCAGCGAAGGACGCCCCGTTCTTGGCGCACTTGCGCTTTATCCATCCCGCGACGCGTGAGCGCAAAGTTGCTCTCATCGAGGAGGCGCGTGCGGCCCGCCGAGCAGAGCAGCGGAGGATGGAGCACCAAGAGCCTGAGGGATCAAAAGAGCCTGACTAGATCGATGCCCTTGACATTTTTGATACTGTATCTACACCGAGCAGTTGATAGCAACTGCGGCACGATGGAATTCTGGTTCAGCGAACGGCGCAATCGTAGTCGCGAAGCAGTTCCCGAATAGCGTTCTCAGTCGATATGGCTGTCCCGAGAGGAACGTCATCGACGGCAGCCAGGCCAATCGTAAAGCGATCCTGTTTTGCGATAGGAGGGACCGACTGCAAAACTATTCAGGTCGCCAGCTGAAGCGGATCGGGATACGGCAGAGCCAATATCGCAATAACCGCACTGAGCAGAATCATCGCGCAATCAAACGGTGCTCAGGCCGACGCTCGGTTTCCAATCCGTTGCCATCGCCCGAGTGATCCTGGGTGGCATTGAGTTGATCCACACGATGCGTAAACAACAAGCGAAGTATGCCCGTAGTCCGCAGCCATCCCTCACAACGCCCTCGGAGCAGTGGCACCGAGTTCCGCTGTACGAAGGAGAGTGCCACAGCAACCGCCCGATCACTCACCGGAACAGCCTGCCGCCCGAAGAGAAGGCGATCCAAGATCCGCCACCCAGCCGAGGGATGTCCCTTGCGGGACGTGGATGAGGTGAGTTCGCGTGAGCCCCTGTCTCGGTCGTGTCTTGCGCGATTAGGACGCGTAACAGGTTGGACCGCCTCATTTTTTAGATCCCAAGCTGGGGAGCCGCAGAGCTGATCCCGAAGAGAAGCAAGGACCTATGAATGACGTCAAACATCGGGAATGTGGAAGGCCTGAAAGTGCTTGGTCTCAACCCGCCGAATAGAGATAGCCCTGACACCTTGGTTCCACAGCTATAAACCTATGTATGATACTCTAAATTACGTGCTGATCGTATTGTGGATGCTTATAGTTGAATTGAGCCAGACAACTCGTAGCCTCCGCGACGGAAGGGCAGTCCACTTGCCAGATGGTTCAGTCATTTCGATCATCGAAGATGATGAGTCCGTTCGCCTTGCGCTTAAGAGCCTCCTCAACTCAATCGGATTGGCTACTCACCTATTTGGATCCGCGGAAGAGTTCTTGCAGTCTCCATACGTAAGCGAGACATCTTGTCTGATCCTAGATGTGCAGATGCCGGGTATGGGGGGGGTCGAGTTACAGCGGGTTCTGATTTCCGAAGGTCTAAGTATGCCAATCATTTTTATCACGGCTTTCCCGGAAGAAAGGATTCGGACCCGGGTGCTGGAGGCTGGAGCGATTTGCTTCCTGAGCAAACCGTTCGATGAACAGGTCTTACTTGATTGTCTCGCTTCTGCTTTGAAGAGGAATAAGGACGCGGACCCCGCACGGTAGCTTTTGGCCGACGCTCGGCCCAGCTAACCCGGCGTGCGGAGTTAGGCTGTGATGGATTTTATGAAGGCACGCGATGAGAGACCACTGCGTCGACACTGCGCAGTGGTTTTGTGTGGCTGATGAGCGTGTGCGGCCACGAATTGTCAGGTGCCGCGCGTCCCATACCGCGATCCAATTGGCATGGCAGGCTCGGTCCGCTGGCTTAGCGCAGTTTCAATGCGCCGTCGGGTCTGGACCAGCTAATGGATTGTATCAGACGGTTGCTACCCATGCGCGTTACTCCGCTGCGCGATGCTGAATGCGTGAGGTCAATCGGATATCTGGTGCTTTGACGGACGCCTCGCCTACGCCCATTCCGGGGTAAGGTAGCCCCCGGGAGATCGACCCGTTGGAGATGACCCGCTCTGCTCAGCGGGAGGAGGAGGCGATGCCATCCCGATCAAGAGGCAGTGCTCACCACACCAACGGCGGCCCATGCGTTGCCATAGGGCGGCGGGTGTCCCGAGCTAGGGACCTGAAGAGTCCTTTGATGAGACAGCCGAGGCCGCAGCCTGCGCGGCGACGGCAAGCTGGGACAAGACGCTTCCGGCAACACGCGATGCCTCCTCGCCAAGAGCCGCTGCCAATCGGATCCGGGCGCGCTCCCAGGCGGCCATGGCCTCGTTCATCAGCCGGACGCCCGCATCGGTCAGCACCAGGCGTTTGCCGGCCCGGCCCCGCCCCGTGGTTGCGCACCAGACCCCGCCGCTCGAGGCTCGTGACGCTGCGGCTGAGAGTGGTGGCGTCGACCCCGGCACGTGCCGCCAGCTCAGCAAGCGTTGGCTCGCGGCTGCCGCCGATCCCCACCAGAAGGCTGAACTGCTCTGCGGTGATCCCCCGAGGGCCGAAAGCAGGCATTGTAGTAACGCGTGAGCGCCCGCGCGGTCACCCGGGCCTTGAAGGCCGGGCGCTCGGTTTCGACGCGTTGATAGAGATCGGAAGTCTCTGTCATGTGCAGGTCTCGACAAGTCCTAACCCATATAATACTGCATATACAGTATTATATGGGAACCCCACCATGCCAGCCTATGTCCACGTCAATCTGCGTATTAAAGATCCGGCCCGGCAGGCCGCCCTGGCACCGCGCTTTCAGGCGGCACTCCAGGCTGCGGGGGGCCGGATCCTCCACTTCGGCCCGGTGGCCCAGATGCTGGAAGGGGACGTGGCGCCCTTGCCCTTGGCTGGCATCTTCGAATTCGCGACCCTGGCCGACGCGCTGGCGTTTTACCAGTCAGAGGAGTACGCGCCGATCAAAGCTGAGCGCGGCGCGGCGCAGGAAGCATGCATGTTTGTCGTCGACGCGGGCTGAGGAGAGCCAAATACGCATCCTGCAGTCTCGCACGCGACCAAGGCCATGGAATCGTGATATGGCCCCTTACGTCGGCATCAAACCAAGGCTGCGGCCAGCCTCTTAGCTTTGCGACGGCTCTCCGGACCGGCGTACGCAAAGGCAAGCCCCTGGACAGCCGGGAGTTCAGGCGCAAAGGCAAGATCTGCCGCATCGACTGGGGCTACTCTGGTGGCGAGAATCGTGCCCAGCAAGGTGAAGCATAGGTGGCACCGCAGGCCTAGCAGGTTGAGGGACGAGAGTAACCTAGCCCAAGCTGGCAACGCCTGGAAAACCGCGGTAGCGATGGGCCCGGGCGGAGGGGCAGACCAGCACCGGTAGGCCGTCGTTTAGCGCCACGGCGAGATCCTGCCGCGCCATCGCGGCCAGGTCGCGCCACAACTGGAACTTGAACACCATAAGGCTGGCGGCCTGACTCGCGAAGACGGTTCGATGAACTGTAAGCCAGCTGGGGACGAGGCGGCCGAGATGGTCGGCTCGTGCTTACATGTGCTTCACGTTTTCTCTCTCAGCTCAAGCTCACTAGGTATTAGAACTCCATACTTGTAACGTTCCACCGTGAACGGCCACTCGGATCGGCTTTAGCAATTGTTGCCTGAAGTGCTATTTTGGCTTGGCACCTCCGGTCACCAGAGAGTATGCTATGATACATCGTTCAAATTCGCCACCTAGGACACCGGCCGAAGAGCCGACAATCTTTGTGGTCGACGACGACGAATCTGTACGACAAGCGCTTAACAGCCTATTTCGATCAGTTGGGTATAACGTCGAAATTTTCGGTTCGGCCGCAGAGCTACTAGAAGGTCATTTTCCTGACGTGGCAAGTTGCTTAGTGCTCGACGTCAGATTGCCTGGGCTAAGCGGATTGGACTTTCAGGCGGCGTTGACGAAAGCTGGGACCCATATTCCAGTTATCTTTATGACCGGCCACGGCGACATCCCAATGTCGGTGAAAGCGATGAAGGCTGGGGCCGTCGATTTTTTAGCAAAGCCGTTTCGTGATCAAGACATGCTAGATGCGGTGGCTACAGCGTTAGATCGTGACCGCGAGCGGCGACAAACCGAGAAGCAATTAGTAAACCTGCGGGCCCGATTTGAAACCCTGACCCAGCGAGAGCGGGAAGTGATGAGACTTGTCACTGCCGGCTTAATGAACAAACAAGCCGCAGGAGAACTGAAGCTCAGCGAAATTACAATCAAGATCCATCGCGGTCACGTCATGCGCAAAATGGGCGCGCGGTCTCTAGCCGATCTGGTTAGAATGGCAGAGACACTTGGTATCAGCTCATCTTCAAAATAGCACTCCGAAGCAGCAGGTGGACCGTCCGCACGCACACTGACGCACTGAACATGAACTATATGTGCTGCGTCTAGCCGGCCTCTATCAAGCTCGTAGCACTCGGGGCAGGCTCTTCTGCAATGTGCGAGCGCACGTAGTCAGCAGCATCGGCGCCCAGCTGCGTCGCCGCACTCAAGAAGACCGCAAGTGAGCAGCTCCTTACCAATGTACTATGACGATGCTTCGCCTATCGACCTAACTCAAAGTCCCACTTCAGCTACAAGTATCTGAAACCAAAGTATAGGCGTCCCAAGCCCAATCGGTGAACGCTTCCTCCCCCCAAGATAATCGAATTCGCGGATTCAACTGTGCTACCTTCAGCCTGTTGTTTACTGGAGCCCCGCCGGCAACGAGCAAGCGAATGTCGGTCTCGGAGAAAATCATGGGCAGAATTACACCCCAAAGGATCCTCGTTGCCGACACCAATCCGATTTTTCGGGGAGCGCTTGCAGAATGGCTGGGTGCTCAAGGCCACGAAGTCATCACAGCGGAAACAGGAGAGAAAGCCTTTCTGATCCTGCGGGACTGGAAGCACCCCATCGACTGGCTCTACGCGCGCGCTTCGCTCCCCCTGTTAATCGACGGCTGGATTTTAGCGGATGAGTATCATGACACCCACCGCGACAGGGCGGTGATTCTATCGTCAGACGAGGATCGGGTGTCGTCACGAGGCAACCTTATCCTCAAGCAACCGACTCCGTCCCGTGTGTATGAAACAGTCTGCCGAGCAATCGATCCATCAGGTGGCATGGACTGCGTTGCGCCCCAGCCAGCAACCGCACAGCGGGCAGCCTGAACCCACATTCCTGAACCCGCCAGCGCGTCCTTCATCGATCGCAATCACACCGAGGTAGTCTACGAGAGGTACTGCAGTTGAAACCTTTCCTTCTCTTCTTCGGCCCGAGAGCTGCCAAGTGCTCGGCGCCCGTGCCACCACTCAGCTCTATTCCTGAAACAGCAAACTTGGAGTTGCAAGCACGGTCGAACAGATTGCACAGGAACTCGCTCCCGGTGGCACGGGCGCGCCTGTCAGCGGGTGGCGGCGCTAAGGGTCCGCGCCTGTATGACCGGGCCCATCTCAAGCTAGCCGATCTCAGGGCCGAGGAATACAACGACGAAGTCACCGGCCCGTGGACACGATGGCTAATGATCCGGCGCAGCATCGCTGTCGGGGCCTGGGGTTCTTCTCGACATGGTGTGCGGCCGAGACATCGGCCGAGCCCCTGATGCAGGTGGAGGGCAGCGCCGGGCCATCGAGGATGCGGTTGAGACGGCGAAGACAGAGTTGGGGCTGACGCACAATGAGAAACACTCGTGGCGCGGCTGGCACCGGCACGTTTCGCCGGTGATGCTGACCTTTGCCATGATCGCGGTGATGCGCAAGCGCGCTAACACTCTCACGTCACCCCAAAAAAGCGGCGGAACGCGGCCGCAGCGCTGGTACGCTGGTCTGTTCAGGAAGTCCGCCTCACGTCGTCGATAGCCGCAGGGGCGGGGGCTCACACGATATTGCCGCCCCGTAGATCTCTTTGCTCAAGTGTTCGGGGAGCAGCGCCGGCTCCGCCTCGGAATCGGCACTCTCCATCCGCTAACGCTCTCCTTCGACGTAAGAAGCAGATATTTGTACCGCATGTTGAACCTTCTTTTTGCGGGCCGTGTCGATGGCATCGACTCCATAACCAAAGGTCATTTGCCCATCGGGTTTCGGCAGGACATTTTCGCTCGTGTGCAAAGAGTTTCGGAAGATAACCACCGAGGGCACGGATGCAAGTGAACGATGAAGGCGATCGTTGGGATGGGCCACGCAACGGGAGAAAATGGCCAACGCTTTCCGGCTCGGGGGCTGCGTCGTATCAGACCCGCCGGCAACAACCTGCGACGCTACCCGTGGTCCCGGCGTGAGATTTTGAACGCGCTCCGTCGTCGCAGCATTTTGCGCGGAGAGAGCGAAAGCACGCTTGTACCTCAACCTATCCCCTCACCTATAGGAATCATTGTGACCAACGGAAGCACTATGACTAACGCCGTCATCGAAAGTATCCTGAGCCGCAGCGCGGCCAAGTACTATGACCCTACCGCTAGCCTGACCGACGACCAAATCCGCGAGCTGGTGCGCATCGGCACGACCGCACCGACATCTTTCCACTTGCAGAACTGGCGCTTCATCGCCGTACGCTCGGCTGAAGCCAAGGCCCGGTTGCGTCCAATCGCTTGGGATCAGCCCGCGATCACCGAAGCGGCCGTCACCTTCATCGTCTGCGGTCAGCTGGCCGATTCTAGCGTCGTACCGGCGCGCTTGGCGCCGTTGGTGGAAGCGGGCATTATGCCGGCGAAGCTGATACCCGATTGGGAACTACCCGCACGCAGTCTGTATCAGGACTACCCGCAGCGCCAGCGCGACGAGGCGGTACGCTCCGCGACCTTCGGAGCGGCGGCGATGATCTATGCGGCCCGTTCGTTAGGGCTGGGTTCGACGCCAATGATCGGGTTCGACGCCGAGGCGGTGCACCGCGAGTTTGCACTGGCCGAGGACGAGGTGCCGGTCATGCTGTTGTCCATAGGGGTAGAGCGTCCGGGGAACTGGCCGCAGAAGCCACGCCGTCCGGTCGCCGAGGTGCTGACTCTCGTATGATTATTCGGAAGACCAGTGAATTGCGGAGACTACGATGCCAAGAACTGTAGTGTTAAGGCCGGAACAGGTGCCGGCCGATTCGAAGCCGACGCTTGATGGTTTTACTAAGAACATCGGATTCACCCCCAATATGATGGCGGCTTTCGCGCAGAGCCCGATCGCGTTCAACGCGTGGGCCTCCCTGCTCGGCTCGCTGAGCAAAGTCCTAGACGTGAAGACGCGCGACAGTATCGGACTGGCTGTCTCCGAAGTGAATGGCTGCGATTATTGCCTTACGGTTCACAGCTTTACGGCCGAGCATATGGCCAAGCTTACGGCCGACGACATCATTCTCGCTCGGAAGGGCCATGCCAGCGATCCAAAGCGGGACGCCGCCGTCCAGTTTGCACGCAAAGTCACCGAGACCAGCGGCCATGTTAGTGACGCGGATCTGAAAGCCATCCGTGATGCGGGCTACACGGATGCCAACGTCATGGAGATCGTCGCACTGGTGGCCATGTACTCTCTGACAAACTTCTTCAATAACGTGTTTGATCCTGAGAAGGACTTTCCTGCTGTTGCGCCGGCTGGCTCGATCTGAACGCTATAGCACCGCATCGACCATCGCAGACGGTCTTTGGGGATTTCATGTGACGCGAGGGTAACGCCAAAGCCCAGACGCACCCGGAAAAGATTTGTGGGAACGCATCGGGGCTTTTTGTATGCGCCGACCGCGACGCTGTGGGCCATGCCTCTGCCATTCCTCGAAGACCCAAACTGGCGGCCGGAAGCCGCCAAGGTCCGGAGTGCAGGGGAAGCCGCGTTACGAGGAGAGCAACCGGGCAATCGACGGGACGCATGGGGAGTGGCCGATGCCCCATGTCGTCCTAGCGTACGCAGCAACAGAATCGGCGCGGGCGGTGCAAATGACTTCACAACCCTTACGACTAGACTTCCCCGGTTATTCAGGCGCGAGTCTCGCCGCGCGGCTCGACCTACCCAACGGGCCGGTTCGTGCCTACGCCCTGTTTGCGCACTGCTTCACGTGCTCCAAGGACCTGGCCGCCGTTCGGCGGATTGCCGCCGAGCTCGCCCGCGAGGGCATCGCGCTCCTGCGTTTTGACTTCACCGGACTTGGATCAAGCGAGGGCGAGTTCTCGTCAACCAACTTCTCGTCAAACGTGGCTGACCTCGTTTCTGCGGCGGACTATTTGCGTCGGCACTACGAGGCGCCGTCCGTGCTCATCGGACACTCGCTTGGCGGGGCCGCAGTGCTGTCGGCGTCAAAGCGGGTTCCAGAGACCCGGGCCGTCGTGACGATTGGGGCTCCCGCGGATGCCAGCCACGTGCTGAAGCATGTGTTGTCGTCCTCGGACCTCTCAAGAATCCAGGACGACGGCGCTGCGGACGTACGCATCGGAGAGCGCACGTTCAAGATCAGCAGGCAGTTCGTCGAGGACGTGCGTCGCGAGCCGCTTTCGCACGACATTTCATCACTGCGAAAACCGCTTCTCATCATGCATGCCCCGTGGGACGAGACCGTCGGCATCGAGAACGCCACTGAAATCTTCTTGGCGGCAAAACACCCCAAGAGCTTCATATCCCTGGACCAGGCCGACCATTTGCTTTCCGATCCGGCAGACGCTGCGTTCGCGGCCCAAGCGATGGCGGGCTGGCTGTCGCGCTACGTGCCGGCGGACACGCCACAGGAGGACGACATCCTCGGCAACGTGCGCGTCATGGAAATCGGGGAGGGCCGTTTCCAGAATATGGTGCGCGCCGGCCGACATCGGCTCTTTGCCGACGAGCCCACGAAGATGGGTGGCCTCGACTTGGGACCGACGCCTTATGACTTCCTTTCAATTGCCCTTGGGGCGTGCACCTCGATGACCCTTCGCCTCTACGCGGACCACAAGAACATTCCCCTGGGCCGTGTCAGCGTCGACGTCGCACACGAGAAGGTCCATGCCACCGACTGCGCCGACTGCGCAGCGGATGTCTCGCCGAACGGGAAGATTGACCGATTCACGCGCATCATCGCCGTCGACGCCGAGGTGACGGAGGAGCTCCGGGCGAAGATCATCGAGATCGCCAACAAGTGCCCCGTGCACCGGACGCTTGAGTCTGTGTCGGTCGTGTCCACGTCGGTCGACACGTTCAAGGAGCTGATGCGCGCGCAAACCCAAGACCCTGTTCGGGAACTCGCAGGCAACTCCTCCGCTCCAAGAGTCTAACGGAGGGCGGCGTGGGCGAAGCCGAAGCTGTCCGGATGGCGTCCCAATCAACATGCGACAGCGCCGCGATCTCCGGCTGGGCAGGCGGCCCGTTGCTGACGGAGGAGTCCCAGACGTCGAGGGCCCCGCCGCACCTAGCGTCTGCGTAGTCCTGAGGCGGCTCACGACGGTCGTATTTCCCGTAGTCACCTACGATCCGTAATGGGGGAAGCCCGGCTTGTCGCTCGGCGCCAACGCGCCTGCGCCGGCCCACAGTGCAGCGGCATCCTTCCGGATTATGAGGAGAGTCAGGTCGCCGGACGCTCATTATCATTTCAACACACCGCGAGAGGAGACGTAGGGCCCGTTGCTGGCTGGTGGAGCGGAAATCCTCGAAGAAAAGCCCTTGGACGGTGCGCGGAAGCCCTCCGCCTCGCAACGGAAGACCCTCGTTCCTCTCGATGCCTCTGGTGGTTTACTTGACTGATGTTGTCAGCGGGTTGTCGCGGCTGTTGAGGACGAAGACAGCGAGCAGCTTTGCCGGCTTTGTCTTGCTCGCATTGCGGCTGATCGAATGGATCGCTCCCGGCGGTTCGGACCAACTCTCGCCCGCCCGATAGATGCGCGTCCCGCCGTCGTTCACCTTCGACTCGATCGCGCCCGAGATTACATAGGCGTAGATGAAAGCCGACTTCGCGTGAGCGTGCGGTGCGGAGGCTCCGCCAGGCGCGTAGTCGACTTCCACAGCGATAAGCGACTTACCCGGGAGGTTGGGAATGGCCGCCTCGAAGTTTTCCTTGACAGCTTGCCCTTTGCTATCCTCGCCGTAGACGGGGCCGGCCATCGAACAGGCAAGGCCCGTGCAGATGGCGGCGATCATGGTTCCGATCTTCATTGGCTTCCTCTCTCTATGGATGTAGGTTGGCTTTATTCTCTATGGCACCGTCACTTGCAGACCGCGCTGCACCGCCGGATCCCCGCGGGTACGGCTGAGGTCGGCGCACTTCAACAGGATTGGCCTCGCGGGCCTTGCACCCTTGCGCCGATCGGTGTCACAGAGTACTTTTGATCATAGATGCTCCTGATCTCATCCTGACTTTGACGCGGCGGGCAAGTATGTGGGTCGGCGACAGCAACAGAGTGACCAAAGTGGTTTCATGTTTGACCTCGTGATCGACGGGATACTCTGAGCTGTGCGTCGCCTGAACCCGGTAGGCGATCATCAAATACTCGTCACTGTCGGCCCCAGTATCAGCGGATGGCACTCGAATCGATAATCGCCTCTCAGAAAGAGATCGACTACGTTAACTTCGACCGTGGGATAGACTCTCGAGTTCAATATCGTCCGGGAGGGTGCGATATCGGTGAAGTAGGGAACGCCTTTCACGACCGTCAAGGACTCCTTCGGCGGAAGATTTGGGCTTTATGCCCTCGTGGATTGTCGCGACGAACCACAGAATCGCCTGTTGGATGATCGCCTCTATGTCGGCAGTGAGTTCACTCATAGATATCCTTGCTTAAAAAGAGTTTGAGCGGCTCCCTGCGCTCGCCAACCGCTAGGGTGCCCGTCCTCCGGCACTCTAGACCGCTCGCCCTCATCAAGCTCTTACGGACGAACGCGAGTGACCGTCTTGCCCGCGCGTCGATCCGTCGAGTTGAAGGTTGCGGCGGCATCGTCGAACGTCGAAACCGTACCGATGTTCGTCCGCAGTCGTCCGTCCCGAACCCGCTGGACGATCTCACCCAATTGAGCACGATCGGCCTCTACGACGAAATCAACCGCCAAGCCGCCTGTGGGCCGAGCCTCCGCCGGACCGACGACGGTCACTAACGATCCTCCGGCCCGGATCAGGGCCGCGGACCTCCTCTGGATGTCACCGCCGATGACATCGAACACCAGATCGACTGCGCCAATGTCTTCCAGAGCGTCGTTCTCGAGGTCGACGAATTCATTCGCTCCGAAGTCGAGTACTTTCTGCCGATCGGCGCCGCGTCCGGTGCCGATGACGTAGGCCCCGGCCTCCCGTGCGAGCTGCGTCACCATTGAGCCGACGGCGCCAGCCGCGCCGTGCGCAAGCACGCTCTGACCCGCCTGAAGGCGACCGTGTTGGAACAGTCCCTGCCAGGCGGTCAGGCCCGAGATCGGCAGGCTCGCGCCCACCGTGAAGTCGACGTCGCCCGGCAACGGCGCGAGATTCCGTGCCTCCACCACAACATATTCCGCGAGCGTGCCATCACGATACCAGTCCGTGAGGCCGAGCACCCGCTGCCCCACCGACAGGCCCGTCGTGCCATAGCCGAGAGCGGTGACCACGCCGGCCAGCTCATGCCCGGGGATCACGGGCGTCCGCTCCCGGCCAAGGCGATCGGTCCAGGTCGAGGGCCACGTCAGTTCGGTCGGAACGAACCCCGACGCATGAACCTCAACGATCACGTCGTTGATCGCGGCCTGCGGCTCGGGCCGCTCCACCAGCGTCATCCCGGCCGCTCCCGCAGCCTGATCCGTCACAACAATTGCCTTCATGTGAGTTCTCTCCTCGATCATGTGTCTCTTTGTTGGAAAAGTCGCAGCGATGGAACACCGGGGCGATGGCTAGTCTCCGAAAGCGAAGGTAGAACCGCACGACCTCGCTTCCGTCGCTGTTCGGTGCCGGGTAGGGGCTTGACCAATGAATCATCGGCATCCGCGACGTTCGCGGTCGCGCCTGCTGGAGCCGCTCCGCTCATCTCGGCGACAGCCAGGCCAAGATTCTTCGATGACTTCATAGGGACTCCGTTGCTACCTGCGCGCGGCTCGGCGGGCCGGCGCACCCGCTTCAATTAATTTCAAGGCGGCTGCGGGTTCAGCCAGCTCAGTCGACCTCAGGATCGGACTCGGTCAGCGGAATGAGAAATTCCCTTTGGACATACTTTCGATAGGCGCTGGGTATCGTCGGCCAATAGCGCTGTGTGCTCCCCCGCCGAGGGGATCTTAAGCCGACTCAAGGCTGGTTTGTCACGAAGCCATTACGCAGCATGAGTCCCGCTCAAAGAACAAGTGGGATATTATCGCAGCCAGGCTGTACTGGGTCAGGGACTTGACGGAGAATCGGTGTCAATAGCCACCCTTGTGGGATGCGGTCAAGTTCTAAGAAGCCGGTGATATGCACTGGGGCATCGCAACCTCTATCGTCAGAGACTCTCGACGAATGGGCCTCGCGAAATGCTTAGCTAGTCAGGGAAGCAGATCGTGTAACCGCCGCTGCGCGCGAAGCTCAGGTAGGGCGCTCGCAGCGTGCATGGCCGTCACGACCTCGGACAGAGGATCACGCAATTCGAACGCCTGGAGACGCCGGCTGGCAGTATCGACGATCAAAGTCCGAAAGATGGCGTCTTGCTGAGGCCTCGCTGAACCCGCCGCTACTTCAACGTAGCAAGATAGGCAATGAGGTCCATCCGATCCGTCGGGTCCTTCAGCCCTGCGTAGGGCATCCTGTTTCCGGGAACCACCTTCTGCGGCGACTCCAGGTACGCATCAAGAATCGCCGAATCCCAGACAAGGCCGGACTTCTTCATCGCGCTACTATAGCTGAAGCCGGGAACCGTACCCGCTTTCCGGCCGATGATTCCCCCCATACCCGGCCCGACACGATTGACATTATCTGTCGCATGGCATGCCGCGCAGGCTTTGAAGATGGTCTTTCCATGCTCGGCGTCCTGTGCGTAGCTGGGAGTCACGGTGGCTCCGCCAAGTATCATCACCACGATAGCCGCGATAATCTGTTCTGCGCTTTTCATTGCGAACGTCCTTTCTAAATCGGGATCAGAGGTGGCGTGGCCGCGCAATGTAATCGTTGAGGTCGTCACCAAGCCGGAGCGCGAGTGCCCCTAGCGGTCCTGTTGGGTTGTAGCCTGCATTAAAGGGGTAGACGGAGGCACCGACAACAAACAGGTTTTGCGCGTCCCAGTGCTGGAGGTGAGGGGAGACGACGCTCGTCGCAGGGTCACTTCCCATGATCGTACCACCAGTGACATGGGTGGTTTGATAGACGCGACTATCGTACGGCCCCTTGCGGGGAGCTGTCGGTGGGGCGATGTCGGCACCCGTCGCTTTGGCAATCTCGTCGATCTTTTTCGACAGATAGACGGACATCTTGCGCTCGTTCTCGCGGATGTCCAGCGTCATTCGCAGGAGTGGCTGACCATAGGCATCGACATAGGTCGGGTCGAGGTCGACATAGTTCTCCCGGTGCGGGTACCAGCTCCCGTGGGCGGATATCGTGAAATTGTGGGCATACCAATCGGCGTTGGCCTTCTTCCAAGTGGAGCCCCATCTCGGAGTTCCGGGTGGGACGGCACGGCTCGTAATCGGGCGCCCATTGGTCACGTTAGCGTAGATGTAGCCCCCACCAAAGAAGCCGAGATCAGTGTGGTCGAAATTGTCGCCGTTGAACTCGTCGATAACCGTTTGAGAGGCACCGGACGCCAGGAACGGGTTGATCCAACGATCCTTGAAAAAGACCCGCGTGCCGGACATCGTCTGATGGCAGAAATTCTTACCCACGACTCCCTGACCAGTTTTCGAATTGTAAGGTGCCCCGATTCCTGCCATCAGCAGAAATCTGGTATTCGACATCGTGAAAGAAGAAAGGACAACAACGTCCGCTGGCTGTTCGTACTCCTCGCCTGTTACGCGATCGATGTAGCGAACGCCGGTGACGCGCTTGGCCTTGCGGTCATAAAGAATATCGAGAACATGCGTGTGCAAACGCAATTCGAAGCTGTTGCGCTTTCTCAGCATCGGATAGAGTAGCAATTCCGGACTCGCCTTGGCGTTGGCTTCGCAGATGAAGCGTTCGCAATGGCCGCAAAACTGGCACTGGCCAAGCTGCATCCCATCGGGATTGGTGTAGGCTTCCGGCGAATTTGCCGCCGGCATCGGAAAAGGTTTGTAGCCTAGCTTCTTGGTCGCTTCGCTGAAAATCATGCCCGCTTCAGTGATCGGCAGAGGCTTTTGCGGAAATTCGTTCCGCCGTGGCGCCTCGAATGGATTGCCGCCCTCCTGCAGCGTGCCATTCAGATTCCCTGCCTTGCCGGCGATCCCGAACAGCTTTTCGAACTGATCGTGATAGGATTCCAACTCGGCATAGGTGACACCCCAATCCTGGATCGCCATCTCGGCTGGAACGGCCTTCTTTCCATATCGGTTCTCAAGGTGGGTTCGCAAAACAGGGTCCGATTCGCTCCAACGCCAAGTCTGCCCGTTCCAGTGATTGGCCGCCCCGCCCATTCCCTCGCCGGGCTTGAAGGCCTGGGGACGGCGTATCGGCAAAGCCGTTTCGCCGTCATTATGGCGAAGCGTGTAGGTCTGGACGGACCAATCCTGAAAGAGATCACCATGCACGTCCCAACGCAGTTCGTCGCGTTGTGACGGCAGGCTTGTTGCGGCCGTATGAGTGTGGTCGATTCCCCGTTCAAGGACGACGACGTCGACGCCCTTGGCGGTCAGTTGGCGCGCCGCCAGCGCCGCCGTGAATCCGCCACCAACGAAGACGACGGTGCGATGTTTCAAGCGTGTAGCCATGATACCCTCTTAGGCGAAGTCGGCGATGGATTTCGGATCGGCGGCGCCCGGGAAGGGCTTGCCACGGAAATCGGTCATGTCCTGGGAATGAACCGCGGGGAGACCTGGATAGCCGATCGCCTTCCAGAACACTTTGTCGACATTGCCGCCATAGATGGGGTCGGCAAAGCAGGCCTGCTCGAATAACGGGTAGACGAGTCCGTTGAACCACGAAGCGAGCGGGACGCGCTCGTCCGTTATTTTGCCGTCTGCGATTTCATGGAGGAAACGGTCGGCGTCAGTCCCGTCCAATTCACTAAAGCCCTTGCCATTGCGTTTGTGGCAGGCCGCATCCGCAGCGGCGAGGCCTGCCTTGAAAAACTGTTCGGGTGTGAGCGGCAGCTGGTAGCCGAGTTCAGGCTTACCTTCGCGCCAGGGTCCGCGCATATAAAGGCGTGCGCCCTTGCCGAAGCTACCCGCCAGTTGTCGGTCGATAAAGGCTGCGAGCCCGCAATCAACACCGCCGGGTGTCAGCGCGTCCGCAGGGCACATCACGTTGAGCATTACTTCGACGAAGCCGGCTTCGTCCGGCCCAAATGACAGATAGCCGGGTACTAGTGACGGCAACTTGGCAGGGGTCGAGCTTGTTGAAGCATCCGCAGATTGGGAGAGCGCCGGTTCGGATGCTTCCGCGTGAGCCGCGGTTGTCGGGGCGGTTCCTAGCAGGACACCGGGAGCCAGCGAAGCAGCACCCGCGGCAGCGGCAACGCCGAGCAAGCCTCGACGGCTCGGAGAGAAGGTTTGGTCGCTTTGGTCATTGGTCATCGGAGTTGCAGTCCACTTTCTTTCTGCGACATAATCGCGTGAACGCTCATGTGCGCGGCGGCCCCGTCTGTGCGGCAGAAGCGTCGGTGGCCTCAGGCGAACCTCAGTCCGCCTGACGCGTGGTCACGGTCGAGCCGGCCGGAGCCGCTCCGCTGATTTACACGATCGCCGTCACTGCGACGGCGAACAGCGACGCGGCGACGGAAAAGCGGAGATTCATGGGTGGTTTCATAGCGGCTCCTTTGGTGCCGGCGCGGGCACGGTCTCTCGGCGCAATGGTATCAATCGTTGTCGAGGCGGCTGCGTGTGATCGGCCGGTCGAGCGTGTTCGAAGATCGGATGGAGCGGACGAATTTAGAAATTCCCTTTGGACATGCATTCGATAGGCGTGAGGTATCGTCACCTAGACGCGTTGTGCGCGTGTGTCCCGCGGGTCTGCGATCAAGCATCGGCGAGCGCCGGATATGAGGTGTCGAGCGGCGTAGAAAGACATCAAGGGTGCACATCGGGGTCATCCTTCTTCTACCCCGTCGCAACGCTTCGAAAATGCCATGCGTTGACCGTGATCCTTACCTTGGCCAGACAGGTCTCGCGGCACCTCCGTATTGGGCATGGAGACGCGGCTTTTGGGAGGTGCTCGCGAGCGCACCTTTGGCGGGGCACTTCCAGCCGAATCATTGCCGGATTGTCCTGGATGAGGCCGCGGCAACCGGGACAAGTCGTGTGTCTGGACGAACGGCGACGTATTGTGGATTCGCGGTGCGGTCCGCGGACCTAGTTATCCGGCGGAGGGTGCGGCCCGCGGCACTCCCCTTTTGGACCATTGAAGGAAATACGCGTCCGATGCTTGATATGCCTGCAACCCGGCTCCTTAGCGATCACAACCGCTTTCGCTCCGACGTCGTCGAGGGACTGTCCCGCGATCAAAAGACGATCCCGTGCCGTTGGCTGTATGACGAACGGGGTTCGGACCTGTTCGAGGAGATCACTCGGCTCGAGGATTACTATCCGACCCGCACGGAGACAGCGATCCTGCGGGCGCGGCAACGCGAGCTGCGACAGTTCACCGGCGCAGGGTCTATCCTGATCGAGTACGGCGCGGGCGCGGGAGTGAAGACCGAACTCGTGCTGGACGCGTTGGCAGAGCCGCAGGGCTATGTCCCTATTGATATCGCACACGAGTACCTGTTTCAAACGGCACACCGTATGGAACGCCGCTTTCGCTCTCTGTGGGTGCGTCCTGTCGAACGCGACTTCATGAGTGCATTCGAGATGCCCACGGACATGCCAGCAGGCCGGCGCGTCGGATTCTTCCCCGGTTCGACGATCGGAAACCTCAACGCCGCGGACGCCGAGGGTTTCCTTTCGCAGATGTTGCGCCACGTTGGACCCGATGGCGCCGCGATTGTCGGCGTGGACCTCGTGAAGGAGGTCGAGACGCTGCTCCGCGCCTACGACGACAGCGAAGGGGTCACGGCGCGGTTCAACCTCAACCTGCTGGCCCGGATAAACCACGAACTCGGGGGCGACTTCCGCCTGGATCGCTTCCAGCACGTCGCGAGATGGAACGACGCCGAAAGATCTGTTGAGATGCACCTGCTCAGCCTCACAGACCAGTGGGCCTCAATCGGCCAACGCCGCTTCCACTTCCATGAGGGCGAGACCATCCACACGGAGAGCTCAAGGAAATATGATCGCGAAGGATTCGGCGCGCTCGCGGAGCGCGCGGGCTGGCGCGTGTCGCGCGCGTGGGAGGACAACAAGCGGATGTTTTGCGTGTTCGGGCTCTCACCTCGGGCCAGGCGGGGTTAGGCTGATATGTAATCTTGCGAGGGAGTGCGCGAGCCCCGTCTTGCGGGGCCTACGCGTGCTTCCTACGGAATTGCGAGATGCGCGGATCATTGCTCTGCGCTCCCGGAGGGCTGTTTCGAGCATCGCATCGTTCTTCCGCCAGCGTGCTGAGCGGTAACCCGCTTCTCCAGCCATGGCTGCATGGGCCTCGTCCCTGCAAGTCTGTCTGAAGGGGAGCCTATGCCAGACATTGAAATAACGTCCGCCGAATAAAGCGGTCCACCGCGGCCGATTTCGATTCCACAAGACGCCTTCTCGATCGTTCCGGTACCAAAAGCGGTCCTCTTGTCCGGTGTGCTCGCCCGATCACGCTGAGCGCCTTCGTCCGTTGCCCCAAAGCGGCGGGTGGACCACGCGCAGCGCCATATAGAAATCCTTCTGCGGCAAGACCAAGTATTGGGCGAAGCGGGACCGGGCGTCCTGGACCGAAGGGGCACGATCGTGAACGTCATCCGCTGTCTCACCGGAGCGACGACACGCACCACATCGTCTGCCAAGGCGTACAGCGGATGCGGGTGCTCGATCCGGCCCCAGCACGCCATTCCTGACCGCTCTACGCCTGAAATCGCTTAACCATCGTTCACGGCGGTTCTCCACCGCCTTTACATGCAGTTCGGCTACCCTGGGGCTTCCCATGATGGGAAGGTCAATCTGGTGTCTTCTACGGTAACCAATTCGGCGGGCGCGCAGCTTGCTCACGCCGTCGTGAGGATCCCCCGCTTTCAATTTCGCGCTTCATGTGAGACTTTCGCCGCATGAAGCCGTGGTTCGTCATCACACGTCTGCTCGTGATTCTCGCGATCGTCGGGATCGTGCTTGCCCCGTTCACCGCCCCCGCGGCGGCTGGCGGAAGGGCCGTGCCCATGGCGATGACGGATACCGGGACGAACATGGCGTTCGTGGACGACATGGCGATGGCGGCGATGCCGTGCTGCCCGCCCGCGAAGCCCGCGGTGCCAGATTGCCAGAAGGCCTGTCCTCTCGCGACCCTGTGCCTGGCCAAGTTCGTCCAAGGCATCCTGCCCGTCGGTGCGGTGTCCGCCCGCCTCAGCATCGCCGTAGCACTGCTCCCGGGCAACGACGCGGCCCCGGACACGCTGGCACCCCTGCCGCCGCCCCGACCACCACGAGTCTGAGATCGACACCGGTCCCCAGGACCGGCTGACACCGCGTGGCTTTTGCCACGCGGTCGACAGGTCGCATCCCGCGACCACCGTTGATCTCAGGAGAACAATAACAATGAAGTCGTTTACGCTTTCGCGCGCCGTCGGGGCCGCGCTGCTCGGCTTTGCCCTCATCGGACCTGCCAAGGCCGACCCCAAGGACTACGAATTCCAACTCGTGCAGAAGGACATGAAGGTAGGGGAGGCTGTCGTCGCGGCCCGCCTCGTCGACAAGCGCTCCGGCAAGCCCGTGCCGGACGCGGTCATCTTCGCCAAGCACATCGACATGGCTCCGGACGGAATGGCGATGATGGATTCGCCCATCGAGCAGGCGCCGTCCACCGAACCCGGCGTCTATCAGTTCAAGACCCGGCTGACGATGGCCGGTAACTGGCAGCTTTCGCTCGGGGCCAAGGTCCAGGGTGAGGAGGGCACGGTTGATACCAAGCTGGTCCTCAAGGCCATGAAATGAGCCGGGCCGCATGGATTGCCGGAACCCTCGCCGCCCTCGCGGCGGGGGGAGGCGGCTATTGGGTGGGCCGGGACGGCCTCAGGCTGCCGGACATCGACATGCGGGCGCTGATGTCGACGGTCCAGACGCAACTGGGTCTGGAGCAGTCGGCGGCTGCCCGGAAGCTCAAACCTGCGCCTGCTTCAACCAGTCCCGAGATCTACTACCGCGATCCGGACGGGAAGCCGTTCTACTCGCTCCAACCGAAGAAGACTGCGGAGGGGCGGGACTACCGTCCGGTCCGGGCCAGCGAGGACGTGAGCTTCGATGACAGCCCGGCGCCCGTTGCGGACGCCACCCAGGACGCGGCCCCGGCGGGCGAGAAGCGCATCCTGTACTACCGCAACCCGATGGGCCTGCCGGACACCTCGCCTGTGCCAAAGAGGGACTCGATGGGGATGGACTACATCCCAGTCTACGAGGGCGAGGATGACGGATCCATGGTCACCGTCTCGCCGGGCAAGCTCCAGCGGACCGGGGTTCGGTCTGAGCCGGTCGAACGGCGGACCCTGACCACGCCGGTGCGGGGCCCGGGAAGCCTGGATGAGGATGAACGCCGGATCTCGGTCGTGTCCGTTCGCTCGGAGTCCTTCATCGAGGCCGTCGAGAACGTGACGACGGGCGACCACGTCCACAAGGGACAGCCCCTGTTCCGGCTCTACTCGCCCGACATCGCTGCCGCGGCGGCGCAATACCTCACCGCGGTCGGTTTCGAAGGGGCCCGGCGTCGTCTCGAGAACCTCGCCGTTCCGGCCGACGTCATCAACGAGATCGAGCGCACCCGCAAGGTGCCTCTGACCATCACCTGGGCGGCTCCGCGCGCCGGAATCGTCTTTGAGCGGAACGTCAGCGACGGCATGCGAGCCATACCTGGCGATGTGCTCTTCCGCATCGTCGACCATTCGGCAATCTGGGTGCTTGCGGACGTCACCGAGCGCGACCTGGCCGGGATCAGGGAAGGCCAGTCCGCCACCGTGCGGGTCCGGGGCTATCCCGGCCGCACGTTCACTGGGACTGTCACGCGAATCTACCCGCACCTGTCCATGGAGACCCGCACGGCCCGCGTCCGCATCGAGCTCGCCAACCCGGAAGGGATCCTGCGCCCGGCCATGTACGCCGACGTGGAGTTCGCGACGGGATCGCAGGCGCCCGTGGTGGCGGTGCCGGACAGCGCCGTGATCGACACCGGCACCCGGCAGGTCGTGATCCTCGACAGGGGCGAGGGCAGGTTCGAGCCGCGCGAGGTCAAGGTGGGCGTGAGGGGATCCGGCTTCACCGAAATCCGGGACGGCATCGCCGAAGGTGACAAGGTGGTGGTGGCGGCCAACTTCCTCATCGATGCCGAGAGCAATTTGAAGGCCGCCCTCCAGGGCATGGCCACCCCGGAGGCGACGCCATGATCGCCCATCTCATTGCCTGGTCAGCCCGCAACCTGCTGCTGGTTCTCATCGGGGCAGCGTTCGCCGTGGCGGTGGGCGTCTACGCCCTGCGCACCCTGCCGTTGGATGCCATCCCCGACCTCTCGGACGTGCAGGTCATCGTCTACACCGACTACCCGGGACAGGCGCCACAGGTCGTCGAGGATCAGGTCACCTATCCGCTGACCACGTCGATGCTGACCGTGCCGAAGTCCAAGGTGATCCGCGGGTTCTCGTTCTTCGGCGTGTCCTTCGTCTACGTGATCTTCGAGGACGGCACGGACCCGTACTGGGCCCGTAGTCGGGTGCTCGAATACCTGAATGCCGCCTCCCGGCGCCTCCCGGCGGGCGTGACCCCGAGCCTGGGGCCGGACGCGACTGGGGTGGGCTGGGTCTACCAGTACGCCGTGGTCGCCAAGGAGATGACCCTGGCGGAGCTTCGCTCGCTCCAAGACTGGGTCGTGCGCTACGCCGCCTCCAAGGCCGAGGGCGTCGCCGAGGTCGCCAGCGTCGGTGGCTTCGTCAAGCAGTACAACGTGGTCGTCGATCCCCGCCGCCTGCGGGCGCAGGGCATTCCGCTCCAGAAGCTCCGCGACGCCATCCGCACCAGCAACATGGACGTCGGCGGACGCACGGTCGAGCTGTCAGAGTTCGAGTTCATGGTCCGCGGCCGCGGCTACCTGAAGAGCATCCAGGACATCGAGGCGATTGTCCTCAAGACCGAGGCGGGCGTTCCCATCCGCGTCGGCGACGTCGCGCGGGTCGAGCTCGGACCCGACGAGCGCCGCGGCATCACCGAGATGAACGGCGAGGGCGAGGTCGCGAGCGGCATCATCCTGCAACGGTTTGGGGCCAACGCCCTCAACGTGATCGACAGCGCCAAGGCGCGCCTGGCGGAGATCGCCTCCAGCCTGCCCAACGGGGCCGAGGTCGTCCCGGTCTACGACCGTTCGCAACTGATCAACGACGCCATCGCCACCCTCAGGCACACGCTGGTCGAGGAGAGCATCGTCGTCGCGCTCGTGTGCATCGTCTTCCTCCTGCACGTCCGGAGCGCGCTCGTCGCGATCCTGATGCTGCCCGTGGGCATCCTGATGGCGTTCGGTGCCATGAGGCTGATGGGGCTCGGCTCCAACATCATGAGCCTGGGCGGCATCGCGATTGCCATCGGGGCAATGATCGACGCCGCCATCGTGATGATCGAGAACGCCCACAAGCACCTGGAACGGGCGCCCAAGGACAAGCTGCGGATCGAGATCCTGATCAAGGCAGCGAGCGAGGTCGGGCCGGCGCTGTTCTTCAGCCTGCTGATCATCACGGTGTCGTTCCTGCCGATCTTTACCCTGGAGAGCCAGGAGGGGCGGCTCTTCGGCCCGCTCGCCTTCACGAAGACGTTCGCCATGGCGGCCGCGGCCCTGCTCTCCGTGACGCTGGTCCCGGCCCTGATGGTGATCTTCGTGCGCGGGCGGATCGTCCCGGAGCACCGCAATCCCATCAACCGTCTGCTGATCTGGATCTACCGACCCGTGATCTGGTGTGTACTCAGGGCCAAGACGCTGACCATCCTGGTCGCCCTCGTGGCCCTGGCGGCCACCGTCTGGCCGGCGCGCCAGCTCGGGTCCGAGTTCATGCCCGATCTCGACGAAGGCACGCTGATGTACATGCCGACGACCCTGCCCGGGCTGTCGGTGACCAAGGCGGCAGAGCTCCTCCAGACACAGGACCGGATCATCAAGTCCTTCCCGGAGGTCGCCTCCGTCTACGGCAAGGCGGGACGGGCGGCGACCGCGACGGACCCCGCACCGACGGAGATGTTCGAGACAATCATCAACCTGAAGCCGAAGAGCGAGTGGCGACCGGGTGTGACGCTGGCAAGCCTCAAGGCCGAAATGGACCAGGCCCTCCAGTTCCCGGGCGTCTCCAATGCCTGGACGATGCCGATCCGGGCTCGCATCGACATGCTCTCGACCGGGATCCGCACGCCGGTCGGCATCAAGGTGTTCGGCACCGACTTGGCCGAGATGGAGAAGGCGGCCCGCCAGGTCGAGGCTGTCGTGAAGGCGGTCCCTGGCACCACGAGTGCCTATGCCGAGCGGGTGATCGGCGGCTACTATCTCGACGTCGTGCCCGACCGGATCGCGCTCGGACGCTACGGCCTGACCATCGGCGACGTGCAGGACGTGATCGCGACCGCCATGGGCGGCGAGGTGGTCACGACCACGGTCGAGGGACGGGAGCGCTATGGGGTCACGATCCGCTACCCGCGCGACCTGCGCTCGGACCCGCGGGCCATCGCGACCGAGGTGCAGGTCCCGCTGCCCACGGGCGGCACCGTGCCGCTCGGCGAGGTGGCCGAGGTCAAGCTCACGCGTGGTGCGACCTCTATCCGGACCGAGAACGGACAGCTCGCGATCTTCATCTTCGTCGACATCGCCGGGCGTGACCTCGGGGGCTACGTCGCCGAGGCCCGGCAAGCGGTCGCGAACGAGGTGAAGCTGCCGCCCGGGACGTACGTCCAGTGGAGCGGGCAGTTCGAGTACCTGGAGCGGGCGGAAGCGCGTCTGAAGATCGTGGTGCCCGTCACGCTCCTGATCATCTTCCTGCTGCTCTACCTCAACTTTCGCCGGATCACCGAGACCCTGATCGTGATGCTGTCGTTGCCCTTCGCGCTGGTCGGCGGCGTATGGCTGATGTGGTGGCTCGGATTCAACCTCTCGGTCGCGGTGGCCGTCGGGTTCATCGCGCTCGCGGGCGTCGCCGCCGAGACGGGGGTGGTGATGCTGATCTACCTCGACCAGGCGCTGGAGCACCTGAAGGCCGAGCGGGCATCCCAAGGGCGTCGGTTCACCCGGGCCGACCTCTACGAGGCGATCATGGTCGGTGCGGTCGAGCGCGTCCGGCCCAAGATGATGACGGTGGTCGCGATCATGGCGGGCCTGCTGCCCATCCTGTGGAGCACAGGCACCGGGTCTGAGGTCATGCAGCGGATCGCTGTGCCGATGATCGGCGGCATGGTCTCGTCGACGCTGCTGACCCTGATCGTGATCCCGGCGATCTACGGCCTCGTCAAGGGACGCGGGCTTCCGGGGAAGGCGGATGCCGAGCGCCCGGCCGACGACGATGCCGGAGAGATCAGGCTTGCCGCCGAGTGATGAGAGGAGGACGCCATGATGCACGACCTGATGGGCGAGGGAATGATGTGGAGCATGGGCCTGTTCGGCCTTGCGGCCGTCATCGTCGTGCCCCTCGTGATCGCGGCGCTCGTCAAATACGTTTTCTTCCGATGAGACGTATCATGTTCACCAATCCTGTTCCCGAAACAAAGGAGAGCGCCATGCGCACCGCGTTTGCATGCAACCGGCAGGCCTTCGTCGCCGGGCTGGCCGGAGCCGCCGTTGCCGGCCCGCTCCGGGCCGCCGAGGGCTTGCCGAAGGTGACGGTCACCAAGGATCCGAGCTGTGGTTGCTGTTCCGGATGGGTGGACCACCTGAAGCAGGCCGGGCTCCCGGTCGCGGTGGTCGAGACCGCCGAGATCAATCGTGTGAAGACGCATCTGGGCGTACCCAAGGCACTCGCGGCCCGCCATACGGGTGAGGTCGCCGGGCACGTCATCGAGGGGCATGTGCCTGCGCCGGCCGTCGGGCGGCTGCTCGTGGGGAAGCCCCAGGCCGCTGGACTGGCCGTTCTAGGTATGCTCGTCGGATCGCCCGGCATGGAGGTTGAGGGCATGGAGCCGGACACTACGACGTGGTCCTGTTTGGGCCATCGGGCCATCGGGTCAGCGCACCTTCGCACGCTATCGGGGCGCCCAGAAGGCCTAACGAACTCTAGGCCTGCCTTGGCGACGCGGGTGAACAGGTATGGGTTTCTACAACGACGTCGTGCTTCGTCACCCTTGAGGCAATTCAGGCATTCCTGCGGGAGTAGCCGCGTGCCGGCGGCACCCGGCCGAGCAGCGGGGGGAAGACCGATCCCCTTGCCTCATTGGGCACTTGCACAACCTGATATTGGTCCTTCTGACCTACACCTGATCCATGAGAGGCGAGTGATGTCACCAGGTGACAAGACCGGAATGTCGCGTTTTGGCCAATTTCGAGAGCGGGAGCAATCGCAGCTGTGCCGACCATAGGGGTTGCGGCGCAGACCGAGGAGTCCGCGGTGGTCGCGCGGCACGCACAGTGATGACACGAGCCTGACTGTCCGACACAGGTGCGTCGCGATCGGTCTGTCGCGAATTCGAATGTGCGATCGAGGCTCATGGATTTCTGTTGAGGCGCGCCGACATGGTTTGGCATGAATTCATAGGATTTTGCTGGTCTTTGAGGCGCTCAGCTGGATTATTCATGTCGCCGCTGAATATATCTAATTCGGACGCAACGACTACTCCTTCAGCCGCAACTGGGTGATTGTTCATCGTCTTCGGTTGAAGGCAACAAAGACCGAACCGATCAAAAGCCCAGATCAGGTTGGAGCGCGGAAGGGCCCTTCCCCAGTCGCGCAGGCTGCCTGCGTGAGACGGCATCGTCCCGGAGCCGAGCTGATGTGGGCCTGAGCAGCAAAGGCTTTTAGACGTGGCAGGCGAGCCCTTCTGGCGTATATCGCGACAAGACCTCGATAAGTTGATGACCACGTTGGAAGTCGCCTTCGTCAGGCTGTCGGAGTGCGCGCTTGCGGCGGGTACCCACGTAGCGGTTGCCCGCGCTACAGCCTCCACCATCCACTACTGCCTTCGAGGCACTGGGTTCATCCTCCTAGACGATGAAGTGCCCATCCGCCTGACGCCGCACACACTGGTAATCGTCCCGCCCGGGCGGGCGATGACGATCGCCGCGACGGAGCACCCGACCACACTACGGAACGCGGGCAAACCCAACAACGGCGGCTTTACACCAGGGGCGTCGCAGCGACACACCGTTGGAGACGGCCAGCCGACACTGGTGCTTGCGTGCGGGTCCTTTCGAGCCAACTACGGTCCGGCACTCGACTTGTTTGCTTCCCTAGCAACGCCCATTGTCGAGAAATTCGACATGCACGACAACCTTGGGCAGGTGATGACCTACGCAATGGCTGAGCTCACGGCCCGGCACGTTGGTGGAGGACCGATGTCGGCGGCACTGCTGAAACTCGTTCTGCTCGCATTGCTTCGGCGCTGCCTAGTGTCGACGAACACGTGGGTAGAGCGGTTCTCGATCTTGAGTGATCCACCGATCGCACGGGCTTTCGCCGAAATGGCCTCGCGCCCGTCGGCGCCACACACCGTCCAGAGCCTGTCGCACGCCGTCGGTCTTAGCCGCTCGGCTTTCATGGCGCGGTTTTCCGCCGCTTTCGGAGAGTCCCCGATGTCATTGCTGCGCCGGCTGAGGATGCGCCAAGCAGCGGACCTGCTCGCAGCCAACGCGCTCTCTGTCGATCAGGTCGCCTTGAATGCTGGCTACCAGAGCCGGAGCAGCTTCACGCGTACTTTCCGCAGGTACTACGGCAGCGATCCATCGGAATACCGTGCCAAGGCGCAGCGCGCCTCGTCCCGCTGCATTCCGCCGGCTGAAGACGCGATTGAGGAATCTGATGCAGCCTGACGCCGGCCTTCACTCGCCGAGAGCGTAGGCGCCGCCGGCGCGAGCGGGACGGCCTGCGCGGGATGCAGCTACAACTCCAGCTCCTCGACCGAGACCGGGACGCTTTGGGACGTTGAGGCGTTCAGGTGGTACATCACGATCATCACGACTTTGCCTTTCCTTTCGGCCGAGGCAACATCGTGGAACTCACTCGAGGCGTTCCGCGATCCTGCGGCGGAGTGTCTTCAGGTCGGTTGCGAACACGCGAATGCCCTCGGCCAGTTTCTCGGTCGCCATCGCGTCCTCGTTCATGCTCCACCGGAAGGTGTTTTCGTCCATTGGGCCCGCCGGGTCCGGGTGTTCTATATCGGCCGCCTCCTCGCCCACGAACCAGCGGCAGATCCCGTCTTCCGCCGTCCGGAGGGACCGTGGCTCCGCGGCGGCCGGCGCCAAAGCGCGTTTGAGTTCGCCCCTCTCGGACGCCAGCGCATCCATAAGGACTGGCGCGATCGTAAGCCGATCGCATCCGGCCAGCGCCACGATCTGGCCAGTGTTGCGAAACGAGGCGCCCATGACGATCGTCTCGATGCCGTTCGACTTGTAGTACTCGTAGATGCCTCGCACAGACCGGACCCCTGGGTCCTCGGCGGCGGAGAAGTCCTTTCCACCAGACTTCTTGTGCCAGTCGTAGATGCGGCCCACAAACGGCGAGATCAGGAAAACGCCAGCTTCAGCGCTGGCGATCGCCTGCGCCCGGTTCAGCAACAGCGTAATGTTGCACTTCACACCCTCGCTCTGGAGGGTCTGTGCAGCGCGTATTCCTTCCCACGTCGATGCGAGTTTGATCAGCACGCGCTCGGGTTCGACGCCGCGCTGTGTGTAGGCGTCGATAATCTGGCGCGCTCTCGCAACCGACGCTCCGATATTGAACGACAGGTTGGCGTCCACTTCGGTGGACACAAAGCCTGGCACGAGCCGCAAGAGCTCGACCCCGACGGAGACTGCGAGCCGGTCGGCAGTCGCGGCAGCGACGCGTGCGGCGTCGCCACTCTGCTTTCGCCCCCACGCCAATGCTTCTTCGACAACGTCCCCGTACGCGGGACTGTCGACCGCACTCAAGACAATCGTGGGATTCGTCGTGCAATCTATCGGCCTGAGACGCGCCACGGCGCCAAGGTCTCCCGTGTCGGCGACCACCGTTGTCATCGCGCGTAGTTGATCCAACTTCGACGCCAAGGCCTTTTCCTCTCGATGTCGGCTCGCCCCGGTGCATGCGGCCATGCATGCGAAACCGACTACTTGTCGTCGGCTCGCTCTTTTGTGTCTTGCGCGCGACTGCGGTCGCCGGGCCCCTCCTTCGTCAGATGGGCTTGCCCGACTGCTCTTCTTCGAACGTTACCGCCACCACCGCGTTTGCCGAGAGGCGAACCCTTTGCCCCTCGACGTCGGCGACCAGCCCGAGGTCAATGAAATGCTTGTGGCCCTTGTGCTGGCCCTCGCCGCTGTCTCGCTTCTTGAGCCTGATGCGCCCGTTCGCGACACCATCGACGGTGCCGATGTGAACGCCGTCCGCGCCTATCACTTCCATGTTTTGTGCAATCTTGTCTTTGATCATCTGTACTCTCCTTGTGAGTTCACCAATTGCGCTGACGCTACACGTCCTCCGCCAAGCGAAGCCCCGCGAATTGCCAGCGGATGTGCGCCGGGAAGAAATTGCGGTAGCTCGCCCGGAGATGTCCTGGCGGGGTCACGCAAGAGCCGCCTCGCAATACGAACTGCCCGGACATGAACTTCCCATTGTACTCGCCGACCGCACCCTCGACCGGGCGAAATCGCGGGTAAGGCGAGAACGGGCTACGCGTCCACTCCCAGACGTCGCCGAACATCTGCTGCACTCCAGCGGTCCGTGGGGACGCGGGCCCGGGCCTGAGGCCATTGAGATTCAGGAAGTTGCCGTGCACGTCGAGTTGTTGCGCCGCCACCTCCCACTCGGCTTCGCATGGCAGTCGCTTCCCGGACCACGTGGCGAACGCGTCAGCCTCGAAGTAGCTGACATGCGTGACCGGCGCGGTTGGATCAACCGGTTGGAAGCCCCTCAGCGTCATTGTCCAGTACTGGCCGTCCCGCGTCTCCCAGTAGAGTGGATGCGACCAGCCTTCAGCGAGGACTTTCGCCCAGCCTTCGGACAACCACAGTAGGGGCTTGGTGTAGCCACCGTCTTCAATGAAATCCATCCATTCCGCATTGGTCACCAAACGGTTGGCGAGACGGAACGGCTCGATCAACACGCGGTGACGCGGCCCTTCGCTATCGAATGCGAAACCCACTCCGCCGTGGCCGATTTCGACAACTCCTCCCTCGAATTCTGTAAAGGAGAGCGCAGGTGGGACCGTACTCTCGACCGACACTGGGGCAGGGTCGCGGTAGACCGGCCGTATCGGATTTTGCGCGAACAGGTGGAGAATGTCCGTGAGCAGGAGCTCTTGATGCTGCTGCTCGTGGTGGCATCCGAGTTCAATCAGCTCAGCGATCGTTGGGGTTGGCCGCTCACCAAGTAGCCTGAAGACTGCTTGATCGACATGCGCTCGGTATGCGTAAACTTCGTCCAAGGTCGGCCGTGTGATCATACCGCGCCGAGGGCGCGGCTGCCGGGCACCGAGTGTCTCGTAGTAGGAATTGAACAGGAACGTGAACCGTTCATCGAAGGTCCTGTAGCCCGTCAGGTGAGGCGACAGAACCATCGCCTCAAAAAACCAGGTCGTGTGCGCGAGGTGCCATTTTGCAGGGCTCGCATCAGGCATCGACTGCACCGTTGCGTCTGCGTCGGAAAGAGGCTCGCCGAGCCTCTCGCTCGTGTGCCGGACCTCGCGGTAGAACCGCTCAAGGTCGCTGGGCGCGAACGCCGACTGGAAAAGATGCGCAGGGGCCATTGCAAGTCCTCGCTGTAAATTCAAACCAGGCCGTCGCAACGAGCATGGTTCCGCGCACGCCAAACGATACGCAATAGTCCAAGATTGAAAGTCTGAAGGCCGTGCTCAGCCCTCTGAACCTCGCCACCTTGTCGCGTCGTGCTCGACTTCACGTGAACGGCGAGGATCCTTGGCAAACGGTTCCCGATGCATACGCAGTCAGGCTGAGCACGCCGGAGGACACTCGGGCCCCGTCGCCATCAAGCGGCGTTTCTCCGCGGCAACTTCCAATCCGGACGGATGAAATGACAGGTGTAGCCGTTCGGATGCCGCTCCAGGTAATCCTGGTGCTCAGGCTCCGCTTCCCAGAAATCGCCAGCGGGCGAGAGCTCGGTCACGACCTTGCCCGGCCACAGCCCTGAGGCCTCGACATCAGCAATGGTGTCCTCGGCGACGCGGCGTTGTTCCTCGCTCGTGTAGAAGATCGCTGACCTGTAGCTCGTGCCTCGGTCGTTTCCCTGCCGGTTAGGGGTCGTCGGGTCATGGATCTGAAAGAAAAACTCCAGCAGGTCGCGGAAGCTCGTCTGGCTCCGATCGAACGTGATCTCGATCGCTTCCGCGTGCGTGCCGTGGTTGCGATATGTGGCGTTCTTGACATCGCCGCCCGAGTAGCCGACCCGGGTCGTGAAGACGCCAGGCAAGCGCCGCACCAGCTGCTGCATTCCCCAAAAGCACCCCCCCGCTAGGATCGCGCGTTCTGTAGTCTCTGCCATGATCAGGCCTCCTGTTTTGCGAAGAGATTTGCGTACTCGCCATACCCCTCGCTCTCCAATTGATCGCGGTGGACGAACCTCAAGGAGGCCGAGTTCATGCAGTACCTCAGCCCACC
The DNA here is from genome assembly GCF_025460875.1 of Microvirga yunnanensis. Lineage (NCBI taxonomy): Bacteria > Pseudomonadati > Pseudomonadota > Alphaproteobacteria > Hyphomicrobiales > Methylobacteriaceae > Microvirga > Microvirga yunnanensis. The sequence goes on along the minus strand of NZ_JAMXFI010000024.1, from coordinate 39,039 downwards.
TTGGTCGCGCGGCCCATCCGGAAAGACATGGCCAAGATGGCTATCGCCGTGCTTGGAGCGGACCTCTGTCCGCGTCATTCCGTGCGAGCGGTCGACGTTCTCGACGACATTCGCAACGACGAGAGGCCGCGTGAAGCTTGGCCATCCCGTCCCGCTGTCGAACTTGTCGAAGGATGCGAAGAGCGGCTCGCCGGAAACCACGTCGACATAGAGACCAGGCTCCTTGTTGTCAAAGTATTCGTTGGCAAACGGACGCTCCGTCCCATCGGTCTGCGTGACGCGATATTGCTCGGGAGTTAACTTCGAGACCGCTTCGGGGCTTTTCCTGTAGGTCGGCATTAGCGATACTCCATTTTGTTCTGGGTTGAAGGTAGGCGCCGGGTCGTCGACCGTCCAATCACCTCCGGCTATCGAAACGATGCCATGGAGATCGACGCTGGAGGTGTTTCAATCTGCCGGGATTCATTCACTCGCCCGGGGGACGGATTTGATATTACTGAAGCGGAACTTTGAATTGGCGCTCGCCGCGATACCGAGCGGCTACGGTAACGGCGTGTACCAAGGGCTGCGGTACGGCGTCACCGTGCGGAGGTCTTACGATGGAAAGCGAACCAGCCTGTTCGCGCGAGCGCTCCCGGACGGCGACGTCGTCAGCTTCAACCTTTACCGGCTGGAGTCGGGCGAGGCGTCTTTGCGTCCCTGTGAAATGCCGGCCGAGAAGGTCGTCGCGTTCGTTCTCGGGTATGCCCCCGACCCACCCCGAACTTAAGCAAGATTGCGTGGTTTAGTGCGGCGCATGCGGCGCTGCCCCATTAGAGGGCGCAGGGTCGGTTCGGCCTGGGATGCTCGGAAAGATTATTCGCCGGGCCAGACAATAGCCCTTAACGCGGCGGCCACAGTGAACGCCGTCGCGGTCCACATTACGCACTGATACGCCTCGACAACCGTCACGAGGCCGAATTGTGCCGAAAGGCGGAACTACCCAGGTCGCTCGGAGCGGCGTCCAAGACCACTGTCGTAAGCGGCGCCATACATGCGACCATGCCGATTCCGGTCGACACCAAGCCAGGCGGCAACCGGGCCGACCCTCGGGCCCCGCGGCGGGGAACGCGAACATGGCCTAGCCCGAGCCGGTCGCTAGGTTGCCAGAAGCCATGATGGCGGAGGGCGGCAGGAACACGGCCCCGGCCGCCGCAGCAGTGTAACCGTACGTGTACATCAGCACGCATGGCAGGAGCAACAACGAGCCGGTCGCGGCAGAGACGCGGCGGCGCTCCCGGATGGCGCGCTCGCCTCGCATGCCACACCAATAGAGTGCCAACCGGAGGCGCAAGCACTACGAACGCCACCGCTCGTGGTGGTCCCCTCAGCCAGGGGCCAAGCGCCATCGTGAGCGCCTCCGTCGCCGCCTAGGTTCCAACCGCGCGCCGTCCTCGCCCGAAAGCACAGTGCCGACCGGGGCGAGGTCCGCTAGGATGAGGAAAGCCCCGGCGCCACCCAGTACGCGGCGTCAGACCAAAAGCGTCCCGTCGCCAGCGCGAGCCCGTAGGCGGTCGACGCAGCAGCGAAACCCTTGAGGCTGAGAATGAACATCCGCCGCTAACCGAACGTGTCACCGACCTTCCCGCGGACAAGACTCCGGCTGGCAAGGGTCGGCAGATATGCATCCTCGGCCCTCCGAGCAGCCTCGAACCAACACGCAATTCTGGCTGCACGTTTCGAAGCGCGAGGTTGACAACGGGACTGTCGATGGACCGGGTGCGGACGTGGTCCGCACCCGTCGCAGGCCGCCTCCCGCGGGGTGAGCCGCTGATGAGATCTCGCAGGATACAATCTAGGAGCCTCCCAACCCGACCCTCCTCACGCCCACGCGCCCCCTACCACCCGCGCCTACGAGGTCTTGGCGCTAGATGGTAGGTTCTTCCGGCGAGGGCGTGGCGGCGACCTGGCGTAGCGTGGCCAAGATTTGCTCCGGATCCTCCCGTATCGTGAAATCCGGCTCGACGAACGCGCTACGGATCCGGCCATGTACGTCGATCACATACGTCGCGGGAATGGGCAGCATCGAAATCGGTGAGCCGTGGCGGGCGCCGAAGTCGAAACCTAGCCCCGAATAGTGCGCTATGGTCTCGTCGGGCACCCGGAACAGCACGCCGTACGATACGGCAACACCGTAGTCGACGTCGGACAGCACCTTCAGGTTCAAGCCCAAGCGTTGCTTGAGCTGCCGCGGGAAGTCCCGCGTCTCGGGCGTTACAACTGCAAGGGTCGCGCCGACGCTCTCGAAGTCGTCCTTCGCGGCCTGGAGGGCGCACAGCTCGGCGACGCAGAACGGACACCAACCGCCTCGGAAAAAACTCAGGACGAGGGGGCCATCGCGGCGCAACTGCTCAGAGGAGTGGAGACGGCCGTCAGCGTCCGGCAGGAGGAAGTCCGGCGCGACGTCTCCGGCCTTCAACGCGTGCGGTGCTACGTCCTTGTCGCGGAGCCAACCTACGAGGTGGTTATATGACTCCCAGTCCGCGGCACTGAAGGTCGCTAACAACTCGGAGCGAAGCTGGGCGAGTGTCTTGTCGGTCTGATTTGGCATCGGTGTGGCGTGGGGCTGCGGATGGATTGGCGGGAAGCGGTTGGCCGCTGGCGTGCGTGTCGTGATCATGCGGGTGCGCTTGCCACCTCCGGGAGCGTTGCCTGCGGCAGGCTCCGACGCAGGACTTCGATCGACCAGTCGCGAAGCCGCGCGATCTTGACGAAAGCGTCCAGCGCCGGTGAATAGCGGCGCCCCTGCACAGCCAGCAACCGTACCTCCCGCGAAACCGGTTCGCCTTCGATCGGAATGGCCTTGAGCGTCGGAAGGCGCGGCATGTGCTCGGGCGCGAGTATTACGCCGAAGCCAGCCGCCGCCATGTACTGCAGGTGCAAGTCATGCCCGCTGCAATGGCCAAGGTGGGGCGGCTCCTCAGGGAAATACGACTGCTGAATCTTTGGGGCGACGTCGCATCCAGCGCGTTCCAGCAAGACGGCCCCACGGAGGTCGGCAATGCCGATCGAGGGACGGTTTGCCAACTGGTGTGTCGGCGCGAGAACCGCGACGTAGCGCTCCTCGAACAGTGACCAGTCGTCGATGCGGGCCGGCATGTCCTGCATGTCCCCGACCATTGCGGCGTTGATCTCCCCCTCAAGCAAGAGGTCGACGAGTTTCTCCGCTGCACCCTCGCGCAGCTCGACGTGAAGTCCGGGCACGACCCTTGCAATCTCCGCGATCGGATCGAGGACGAGCGACGCCGAGATGGAGGGGGCGAGGCCGATCTTAAGTGGCGCAACCTCCTTCCGTTGAAACTCCTGAGCCCTGCGACGCACCGCCTCTGCCGAGGCCAATGTGCGTTCCAACATTGGGAGGACTTCCTTCCCAAGGTCGGTAAGCTGCGTCAACTGGCGCTCACGGTAGATCAATTGGCCGCCGAGTTCGTGCTCGAGCTTCTGCACGCCCTTGGTCAGGGCGGGTTGTGTAACATTGCACTGCTCGGCTGCGCGGGTAAAGTTAAGCGTGGACGCGAGGGCGAGGAAGTAGCGGACTTGATGAAGCTCCATGTGCTGTTCTCCGTCAAGTTGCGGCTGTCGATAATGACGAGCCTCTGCAACCGTCGGCGTGACGCGGCACGCCGTGATCATGGAACATGGATGCCATTTGCAGGCACACGTTGGAATGGCCCGCTTTATTGGTTTGGACGCGCGGACACGCCTTCTGGACCCTGTGAGGGCAGGCTAGTGCGCGGCGAGGTGGGCGAGGACCGAGATCAGTTCGGACGGTTCGCCGCGCCGCGTGTAGTCGACGCTGATGTCTGCGTACTCGATCATCCCGTCGCGCGCCACGACGTATCGGGCTGGCATCGTCAACGTCCAGCTCGGATCGCTGGTGAAAGCCGCCAGGTCCATGCCGCAGTCCTCCTCGACGGCACGCAATTCGTCGGAGACCTTCCAGCGCAGGCCGAAAGCGTGCGCGACTTTGCCTCCCGCGTCGACCAGGCTCGCGAATGAAAGCTCATTGCGCCTCTGCGTCTCCAGGCTGTTGTCAGGCGTCTGCTGCGAGACGGCGACCAGCGAAGCGCCGAGGTTTCGTATGTCGCGGGAGACCAACTCAATCGCGCGGAGGTCTAGGTTGCAGTAGGGGCACCATATCCCCCTGTAGAACACGACCACGATCGGGCCGCGACGCAGCGCCTCGCGCGACGAGAACGCCCGGCCGTAGCCGTCGCACAGCCGAAAGGCCGGGGCTTGCTCCCCGGCCTGCGTAGCCCGCTCGCCCAATCCGGATGCGACAAGCGCCTCCACCGCCCGTTGTCGAACCAGCGTCACTTTTGGCGAGGTGTTAGCGATACAATCGGCTTTAACGGCGTCCAGTTTGTCTTGGAGTAACATTTTCGGCTCGTTCTGGGCGGTTCAGTCTGCCGTTAGAATAGTCGCTCGTCTAGTTCGGTTCAGGTAATCTTGCCGCGAGAGTTTGAATTATTTTTGTTCTGCATAAGTGCTCGTCTGCGAGCGAGTAGCTACTTTTTCATTTCTGCGCTGCTCTTTGGCGCGGACAGCTTGGCCAGGTGGCCGCCAGCGACTTGCGCAATCGATACGCGGCGAACTCCATAAAGCGCCGGAGTTTGAGGGGCAGGATGGCCTGTCCCGCGTGCACCAAGTGCACCGGGATCGGGTCAGGTTCGTAGTTCTCCAGGACGAGCCTGAGCTTCCCCGCAGCCACAGCCCGCGTGACTTGGTAGGAGAGCACGTTCGTCACGCCGACGCCTGCGATCGCTGCGTCGATCGCGGCCTCGGCCGTGTTGATCTTCAGCCGACAGTAGGGGCGCACGCTCTTGGTCGCTTTGCCGCGCGGGTTGAAGATCCATGTCATCTCCGACGCCAGGGCTGGGAATGTCACGCACATGTGATCGGCCAGGTTGCCCGGCATTTTTGGGACGCCGTGGACAGCGATGTAGTCGGGGCTGCCGCACACCACGCGTCTGATCTCGCCTACCCTCGTTGCGACGAGCGTGCTGTCGTGCACAGCGCCTACGCGGACGGCTAGATCGATGTGCTCATCGACAATATTAATCGTGTGGTCGGAGAGCGTCGGGTAAACACTGATCTCGGGGAAGCGCGCCAGGAATTAGTTCGCAGCCGGTACGACGTGGAGGCGTCCGAAGACGATCGGCGCTGTTATCGCCAGCGTCCCCCGCGGGACGGTCTACTCCCCGGAGGCCTGCGATTCCGCCTCGTCGACCTGCTCCAGGATATGCTTGCAGGCCGCCACGTATGCGAGCCCCGCCTCGGTCAGCGACAGTTTCCGCGTCGAGCGGACGAGCAATTGGGTATTAAGATGGGCCTCCAAGTCAGCGACCTTCCGGCTGATGGTTGGTAGCGGAATGCCGAGCTGCCGGCCAGCCGCAGAGAAACTGCCGGCTTCGGCGGCGGCTACCAAAATCGACATTGCTTCCAGCCTGTCCATTTTCTCTCACATTCCGAGAGGCCATTTCTCATGATTACCGACTCATCCCGCCGCTTGAAAGGGGCTATGTCAACGCGGTGAGGGCCAAGCTGGCCAGAGTTCAACGGAGAGGAAAATCCCACGTATCGCCATCCCGGGGCGCGATGACGCGCCCGCCGAGTCCCAGGCAATCCTCGACAACGTCAACAAGATACTCCGCTTGGTGTCGAACCTCCATCGCCTCAGGTCCATCAGCCCAAATGTCCCGGGTGGCTGGGACAGCCTGAGGGGATCGCTCGCGAAGACGCTCGACGTCATGACGAGAGAAGGAATCGCACTGGCGGCGTCGGAGGCGGCCGCTTGCAACTACTGCTTGGCCGCGCACAGCTTCGTCGCAGGCAACATGGCCAAAATCTCGCCGGACGAAATCGCGCGCGACAGGGAAGGCTGCTCGAGCGATCCGAGACGCCAAGCTGCGATCCCCTTCGCGAAAGCGCTCATGGAGACGCACGGCGAAGTTTCCGACGCCCAATTTGCGACGATCAGGGAAACGGGGTGGACAGACGCGAACATCGTCGAGACGATCGCGCTGACTGCCCAGTTCGTGTTGACCAACTTCATGAACAATGCGGTGCAGACCCCAATCGATTTTCCTGACATCAGGCCCGCAAAGGTGAACTAACGCTAGATACCCTCCTTTGACGAGATGAGCATAGAGAGGTGAGAACTTGAGAATCCAACTTCTCGACGGCCCTCGCGGCGTAGTGTCAAGCACGTACATGAGCCCGCCCGAGGCTTCGGGCGGTACGAGGGTGCCCGTTGACCATATTTGGCCGCGGGCTCGCCACGGAGTGCGCGAGCGTCGATCTGTGGCCAAAGAGCATTGCCCCGAGCGCAGGCCCAGTACGTGATTCTATTATGATTCGAACCGCTGGCCCGAGTTTCACAAGCGATAATTCGAGGAACGCCGTGCCAATCCCGCTATTGTCCACTACATGATGGAGGTTATATCGGCCGTCAAAGTCACGCTGCTCTTCCGTGCGCACGACACCCAGCGTAATAACGCTGTCGCGCTCGCCGACTCCCTCGCGGCCCATTAGTCGGGGTCGATATATGGGATCGGAAGCTCGCTTAGGTCGTCGTCATAGCTTGCCGCCAGCCCGACGCTGACAATACCATTCGTGCGGATATCGGCGCTGAAGCCGAGCGTCCGCCCGACGGGGCACATGTTCGCGGCCTGCATCAGCTGAGCGCGGTCGTCGTCGCCAAGGCTTCCCTCAAGCGAGATCGAACGTTCAAAGAAGTCGCGGCCGGCGTGCCCGCCATGGTGGTACGACACGGCGACCGCAACGTGGGAAAGCGGGATCTTACGCCTTCGTGCCTGAAGTCGTATCGTCATCGCCGTGCATGCGGCAAGCGAAGCGCTCAGCAACTCGTAAGGATTCGCCCCCGCCCGGCCGCCCTTGCCATCAAGGCCGCCGACCAAGAACACCGATGCGCCGGCCCGGCCGTTGAGCGTGCCAGCGTCGTCAAGATCGCCTGCCACTTCGGCCTGTGGCCAATGGGCGCCATCCTCGTTCGAATTTGTCATCGTGCTTTCCTTTCAGATGTTGACAGGGCGCTTGGCTTGCCAGTCAGAGCAGGTCGCGGCAGTCGATCAGTTGCACAGTACCTTTGCAGGAGCCTTCGCAACGCCTCGGCGCCTTGCTTGTTCACTAGGGTACTCATTTCGGCCGGGCCCTTATCGTAAGTCGGCGCTGCTGTCCCGCGAGGATGACCCTGACGCCTCCACGGATCACGCCTAGGTGAATGCACGCCCGACCTCGCAGCTGGTCAACGCCTACCGACGGAGCAGTATCAGCCGTGGAGGGGCTCGCGGCCCTTGACGTCCGCGAAGTACTGAGGCGCCTCGCGACGGTCATATTTCCCGTAATCACGTACGATCCGCACTTGCCGGACCCTTGCATCGTCATCCCGCGCCGACACGTCCTCGTACGCCTGCACTGCAGCGGCATCTTTCCAGGATATGAGGAGAATCAGGTCGCCAGGCGTTAGTACGGCATCGAAGATGTCCCAAGACGTGATGTCGGCGGCCCACGGGTTTAGGCCGAGCCACTCAGCGCATTCGTACGGGTTGCTGGTCCGCCGCCACTCCGCGGGGCGTGGCGCGTTGATGAGCGTGACTGCGGTCCCCTCGCCAACTTCCGCCTCGTCAAGGCGTTGCTCCGTGAGCGCGTATCCCGCAGGCACCCGGCTGTCGGCGGTGATCTGGCTGACGCGCAGGTGGTAGTCAGCGATGATTTCGTCGCGACCCTTCTGTTGGAATTCGTGGTGCTGCCCGCGGGTGCGCCACCGGACGAGCGACTTCTCGTCCCGCCAGTTCGAAAGCGAAAGGATCCAGCCCTCGCGGGTCAGACTCTTGTAGCGGACATTGTCGACAAACCCTTCTTCCTGCTCCAATTCAGGGCGCAGCATCTTGGCGCTATCGAGATAGTCATTCCAATTCCCTATATTGGGGAGGACCTCGAAAATCACCGAAAACATCGTTGTATCCTTCTTCTAGAGTGCTGCGGCGCCGTCGATTTCTATGTCGAAGTGCTCCGGCCACGCGGGCACGTTGACGAAGATCCGAGCGCGTGAGTCTTTCGGGAAGGACCGCGCGTAGATCCCGTTCCTGACGCTGGACTCCTCGATCGGTATCCAGAGTCCGCCTTGCAGCAGCAGCGTAGCTCCGGTTTCCACGCGTGCGACGTCTCCCTGCATCCAATGCGACCGCAACTTCCGTTGCGCGAGTGGGCAGTCCGGCGTTCGAGAAACTATCCGCTCACAAAACTACAGAGATGATCCTTAAGCGCCGTAGCGTTCGGTCTTGATCAACCTCGATTCCAGCCCTAATTCCAGCGCCGCGTCCGCCGCAACGTCGACGAAGGCATTCGACCCGCACACGAAGACACCGCCTGGAGAGACAGGCAGCCGCGCCGCGACATTGGCGACCATCGCTGCATCGATCCGCCTGCTAAAGTCGCCGCCGCGCGTCGCCGGTTCGCGGGTCAGCGCCAGGGCGAGTGCGAAGTCGGGCATCGAACTCTCGAGCTTGAGGAGTTCGTCCCTGAACAGCACGTCATCCCAGGTCCTAGAGGAGAGCAGCAGCCCGACGGGTACGCGCTCGGCGCTGGCCCTCCAGTACCGGATCATAGCCATCAGCGGCACGACGCCGGAGCCCGCACCAATCAAGAGCACCGACTTCTCGATCGGTCCCGGCCAGAGGAAGTGCCCACCGAGAGGCCCGCGAAGCTCTATCGTGTCGCCTGGTTGGGCGACGTCGTGAAAAAATGGCGATACTTCACCGCCCTCGAGGCGCTCAATCGCCAGCTCGATCACCCGCGATCCACTCGGCTCCGACGCAATCGAATAGCTGCGCACGGCGGTGTAGCCGTCCGGAGCGGTCAGCCGAACGTCGACGTGTTGGCCTGCCTTGTGCTCGAACGGTTCCGTCAGTTGCAGGAAAAAACTCTTGATGGACGGCGTTCTCGCCGCGATCTCAATGATCGTACAGCTTTGCCAATCCCCGGTCGCGGATGTTGCTTCAGTCATTTGTGTAGCGCTGCTCCCGCCACGGATCGCCATACATGTGGTACCCGCGCAGCTCCCAGAAGCCAGGCTCATCGCGGTCTGTGAATTGAAGCCCGTTCACCCACTTTGCCGATTTCCAGAAATAGAGATGCGGCACAAGTAGGCGCGCCGGCCCCCCGTGATCGCGCGGCAGCGGCTGGCCTTCATAATTGAGCGCAACCATCGCCTTCCCCGTTGCGAGATCCGTGAGCGGGATGTTGGTGGAGTATCCGTCGTAGCAATGTGCGAGCGCAAACGGAGTGGGCGCATCAAGCCCTGCGTCAGCGAGAATGTCGTCGATGGCTACTCCCTCCCATGCGGTGTTGAGTTTCGACCACGCGGTCACGCAGTGGATGTCTCGCGTCATCTTGGTTCGTGGGAGGGCATTGAACTCTGACCAATTCCACACCTTAACCGGACGAGGTCCGACCCTCAGCGTGAAAGTCCAATCGGCGGGCTCGATCCGCGGCGTCGGACCGGCCGTAAGCACCGGGAAGTTGTCGACGAGGTGCTGTCCCGGGGGGATCCGGTCCGATAGTTCCGATCCGGATTGGCGGCCTGTAAAACCACGAGTGACCATGGCGAATTTCCTCCGTTGGCGGATGAAGGGAGCGCCATCCCGCACAATACGCTAAGCGGTCGTGTGCCGGATGAGCAGGGTACCGGGGAAGCATAGAATTTGGCACGGCGCACGGGAAATGACCTCACGCCATCAAGTCGATAGCTGCGGGTTATGGCGATCATTCGCCTTTCTCCCCATCGGCCTTGGACGCCCCTAAGGCCGATCGCTCGAGCAACTCGGACAGCATCCTGACGGCCTCCGTTAGCCTCAGGATTTCGCGCTCACGCAGTAGGTCGATCTTCTCATGAAGCAACTCAATCTCGAGCTCCGCCTTCACATTGATCCGGTAGTCATTCTCCGCGGCTCTGCGATCGATGTCCTGCTGTCGGTTCTGGCTCATCATGATGACTGGCGCGGCGTAGGCCGCCTGGAACGAAAGCGCGAGATTGAGAAGAATGAACGGGTACGGGTCCCAACCCCTGATCGCGCCCATCATATTGGCGGCTATCCAGACAAACAGGATCGCGCTCTGGAGGATAATGAACCTCCACGATCCCATAACGGTGGCGACCGCGTCCGCTATCCTTTGCCCCGGCGTCAAGCGCGCAACCGCTGGGGGCACATCCATGTCCTGAATACGGAGTGAGTGGCGCGCTCGCCTGAGATCGCTGAGCAGGTCTCGTTCGGCTTGTTCCATGCCGTCCTCGTGTTCCGCCTCTGTCTTCACGCCGCCAGCCCCGTTCCACTCGATCGCGCTAGCGTTAGGTTTCAGCGGGGAAGGGGTAAAGATATTGTATCAATAACCGCTGGGAATGCCGCGCTGATACGGCGATGGCCTAGGGCGTGTCTGCAAAGGGCTATAGCCAGAGCATGATCATGCCGATGTTGACCATCGCGAGATAGGTGGCGGCGCGCTTCTCGTAGCGTGTGGCGATACGCCGGAACTGCTTGAGGCGGTTGATCAGGCGCTCAACTTTGTTGCGCTCCCGATATGCCTCACGATCAAAGGTCGGCTGAGAGCGCTGATCCTTGCGCGTCGGGATCACCGGTGAGATCCGGCGCTGGCGCAGCCGGCGCCGAGCGGTTGGACTGGAATAGCCCTTGTCACCGGCCACCCGCCGCGGCCGCAAGCGCGGGCGGCCTCGTCCTGATCGGCGGATGGCCCCGCCATCCAGCAGGCCCTCCAGGGCAATCTGCTCGTGGCGTTCGCCGCCTGTCAGCACCGCGATGATCGGCTTGCCGCCTCCTTCCACGCGCAGGTGCAGCTTGGTCGAGAACCCACCCTGCGAGCGGCCCAGAGCTTCGTCCGGTGCCTCACCCCCCGATAGCGCCGGTCCGGCAAGCGCCGGCGGCGTGCTGATGCGCCCGAACAATGGTGGCATCCACAAAGTGGAGATCCCAGTCGATTTCACCACGGGCATCGGCCCCGGCCTGCAGAGCAGAAAGGAGGCGCTGCCAGAGGCCAGACTGGCACCAGCGATAGAAGCGGCTGGAGACGGTGCCGACTGGGCCATAGCGCTCGGGCAGATCCCGCCAGGGCGCGCCGGTGCGCAGAACCCACAAAATGCCGTTCAAAATGGTGCGGTGATGGTGGTTGGGCCGCCCGGTTGGCGGCCGCTCGGGCGGCAGAAGCGGCTCAAGACGCTGCCACTGCCGGTCCGTCAACTCGTAACGTGTCACACTGTATAAATGGGAACTCCAAGCTCCTCATGGAACCCCTTTGCAGACACGCCCTAGTCAGCGCCGTCCTAAGCATCACGGAGTTCCTTGAGAATGAAGTCGGTAAATGCGCGGGCGGCAGGCTTGATCGTCTTTCCGCCGACGAAGACCGCATTCACCTCCATCGAGCCGAAATCCCAGTCAGGCAGTACCCGCACGAGCTTCCCGGCTTCGAGCTCTGCCCGCGCACTGTTTTCGCTCGACGCAGCGATCCCCAGCCCGGCCACGGCAATTGCCGTAGCGCCTTCGTTGACAGTGATAGCGAGCTGACTGTCAACGCGCACGGAGGTGACGCGGCCGTCCTTGCGGAAGGAGAAAGTAGGCAAGGGATGTGCTGGGCTGATGATCATAAAGTGGTGTGCGAGGTCGGAGGGTATTGTGGGCGTGCCCCGCTCCCGTAGGTAGTCTGGGGAGGCCGTGAGTATCCTCGCCTGGTGAATGAGCTTGCGCACGATCGCGCTCGAGTCGGGAAGGGCGCCGAACTGAAACGACACGTCAAGGCCCTCGGTTACGAGGTCTGGGTAGCGGTCAGTCACCCGGAGGTCGATCTTCAGCGCCGGGTGCTGCTTCATAAACGCGGGAAGCCGCGGGATGACTTCCCTGAGCCCGAAACTTACCGGCGTTCCGACGCGGAGCGATCCGCGCAACTCTCCCGTTCCGCGCGCCTCGTGGTCGGCCTCGTCAAGCGCCGCCAGGATCGCCTCAACGCGCATCAGGTACGTGGCGCCCGCGTCAGTCAGCGTCACAGCTCGCGTGGTGCGGCTAAAGAGTGCCGCGCCGACCTCCTGCTCGAGCGCGCCGATCAACCGCGATGCAGACGGCTGCGACAGCCCGAGTTCGCGGCCAGCACTGGAGAAGTTGCCGACGCGCGCGGCGCGGACAAACAGTCGGAGCGCTGAGAGCCGATCGTTCATCACTTGCTGCGGTCACGGCGAGCTACACGGAGACCGGGGCCACCGTAAAGGCTATCGGGATCCAAGTCGTTGCCGGGGTCATGACGACCCGTCCAGGCTATCAATGAGAGTGTGGCATAGAGGGAGTCCGCTTCCGCTAATTCCCGCAAGGGTTCTGAATGAAGCATACCGGACAACCGAACCTCACAAGGAACGAGGTCAGGCTTGCGCTCACGGATGGACGCACGTGTGAAGGTATCCGGAGAGCGTTTAAACATATAGTCGAGCCTGAAAAGCGCTTCGGCGTCCAGGTTGGCGGCCTCCGCATCCCTTTCTAAGCAGAGAACCCGGCGGTGTCGTGGATGTGCAGGTACTGGTTCGGGCCTCATCACCATTTTCACCAAGTTACGTATCCGTTTTACCGGAGCTAACCGCGCCGTGGCGGCCTATACGCTCTGGATTCAGTTGATTCGGCTTGAAAGCTTTCTTCACCGCGCGAACGTAGAGTAATAAGGAATTCGAGCACTACGACTGTACCGACGTGACTGTTGAGCTTCTTTAACTTCATTTTCAGGCTACGCTAATAGGCACAAACCATTCCATTGTACACAGGTCGATGCTGATGGTTCAACCGTTTGCTCAGTCTATACAAACGTGTGACTTGCTGTTCACACGACTCAAAGGCGGCCGATCCTCTTACTGTTACTCCTTTCTAAGGAACCGGGCAGGATTACCGGGGACGTGAGGCGATGAATGGTGCTCTCGTTTTGGCTGCGCCGGCACGCCGCGTACTGCGCTGTCTCAGAAGCAGCACCCATTGCATGGCTCGGGCTAAGGGTATCCAACTTGCGTACGGTCGATCTCTCGCAGAGCCTTGGCGATCATCTCGGGCCAGCTATCGCAATGCACATGCAGAAGGATGCCCTTGGCGAGCATGGCGTCCACCAAAGGCTGGATCACCCCAAAGCCGTTGATCCTCCTGGCTACCTTCAGAACTAGGCGTTCCCGTGTCCGTTTGCGGCAAGCCGGCTCTACGTCCGCCCCAACTCTGCCGGTCCACGATAGGCGAAGATCTCAACCAGGGCCTCACGCCCCCGCAACCGCATGGCGCCAAGTGGATGCCATTCGCCTGTCGCTATCTCGCCGGCGCACTCTAGCGCTTCGCGCGACGCAATCAGGGGTTCCTCGTGCTGCTTTGCGAGAGCTTCCAACCGTGCGGCAACATTCACCGCGTCTCCGACTACTGTGAATTCCAGCCGGGATTCGTCGCCGACCACACCGCTGAAGCACCTCCCGGCATGGATGCCGACAACGACAGATAGCGGAGACGCTGCGTCCCCGCATTGGTTCCACTCGTTTATCGACCGCACCAAGCACTTCGCGCACGCGAGCGCGCGCTGGCCGTCGTCCGGTCTTGCCTCGGGCGCCCCGAAGACCACGAGAGCGCCGTCACCAGCGAATTTCTCGATCAGCCCGCCATATTCCTCAACCGGTCGCGTGATCCGCTGGCGGAACTGTGTGAGGAAATCCCCGACCCGCTCCGGGGGCATGCGCTCGGTGATGCCCATTGAGTTCCGCAGATCTATGAAGAGCACTGAGCACTCGGAGGTAGTGCCATGGCGCAGGCGCGAATACGGGCGGGTGAGTTCTGTGACGATCTGCGCCGGCAGGAAGCGTGTCAGCATCACCCGCTCGCGTTGTTCCTTAAGGGCCTGCACCAGCAAGCGTCGCCCTCGGTAGACGACGAGGGTCAGGCAGAGGCCGACCAGGATGATGAAACCGAGACGGACCACGTTGGGCTCGAGGTCTGCAAGCCGCCCTGCCTCGGGCAGGGGCGGCGGTGTGTAGACCGTTGTGCCAGCCCAAAGCGCGATGGCCATCCCGGCGGCGATGTACAGTACCGAGGCGGTCGCGACGATCGACGGTCGATAGCGCAACGCGTTGAAGGCAAGAATGAGCGGGCCTGCCCAGGCGGATGTGACGAGGAACAGGTCGTTCCCGGGAAGCTCGCTTCTGAGCACGCCCTCCGCAAGTGATGCGACCGCCACACCGAGATCGAGCAGCGCGAATAGCCAGCCGAGCGATGGCCGATAGAGACCAGACGTTATCAGGGCCAGCGCAGCTGCCGACGTGACGGTGAACCCGACAATGGCAATGATCGAGGTCACGTGGGGGCGGCCGCCCGGATCCGCTAGCCGGATTGGGACTATCGTGCTGCTTGTGATGATCAGTAGCAGGAGCATGACAGCGACGACGAGCCGAAGCACGGCAACGGCCTGCTCGGCGCGAATTTCAGCCTGGTAAATCAGTCGATCCGCGATATCGTCGCCTGTGTCCAAGATCATCGACCGGCTTAGCGCGGAGCGGCGCGGAGGCAGTGTGATCCGGGAAAGCGAACCCAGCCAATACCTTCCAAGGAGCCGTATCATGTCTTCAGAGCCCCTGCCAGAGTCGGCTGGGATGCATCGCGCAGGGGAGCATGAGGTTACGCGGGGCGGTCGATCGACAGGCTGAGATCCGCAAATGGGCAAACCATGGCCGCCAATCGCTCCTCGCTCTGACACAAAGCTCGTTCAATCGGGCAGCGGCACGAGCCGCTCCGCACGTCCTCGTGCTCCCCAGATAAACTGTCCCGCCTCGTCGGCAAGATAGAGGAGGATCGCACCCGATTCGAACAGCGCGAGTGGTCTGCCGCTCGGTCCGTCGGGGTCGTAGAGTGCGGGGATCTTGCCGTTCGGGGTTGAGCGCGAGAAAGGCCGGGTCATGGCTTTCGTCCGCCGTGATGTCGATCCGGTGCGCCTCATAGGCGAGGCCGGTTTCCTCAAGCATGATGCTCACCTTGACCCCATTGGGTGTCGGCAGGGAAAACAGCTGGAGCCGGTCGGGGTACTGCGCCGGCCAGCGCGTGAAAATCGGATGATCGAGGGTCACTTTCTTCCTCCTAGATCAGCGGACCGAGCTGCGCCGGGACATGGCCGAATCTTCCGCCATGGCGGATTTCCTCCGCTGGCGAGTGAAGGGAGCGCCATCCCGCGCCATACGCTAAGCTGTTGTCGCCGGATGAGCAGAGTACCGGAGAAGCATCGAATGTCGCGCGGCGAATGGGAAATGACGTCACGCCATGAAGTCGATTGCCTCGGGTTATGATGGTCATCTGCCTTCCGCATCGGACTCGCATGCACCCGGCGCCGACTGCTCCGGCAGCTCGGTCAGCATCCTGACGGCATCCGTCAGCTTCACGACCTCGCGCTCACGCGATTGGTCAATCTTCTCATGAAGCAACTCAATCTCGAGCTCCGCCTTCACATTGATCCGGTAGTCATTCTCTGCAGCCCTGCGCTCGTCTGAACCGAAAAGGGCGACTGCGGTCTCAAGTGTGGCTTTCCCGGCATTTGTCGGTCTCCTCGGCCGCTCCATGCTCTCCCAAGCGAGGGAAGATAGCACCTTCCGAATTTCAAGATAAATAGACGTTTGTGAGACATTGTCTCTCAAAATCTGAGAATGAATCATTTGCGCCCGCCGGCGCCGGTACCGGGATCCAACCGGGAGGAGGAGGTCAGGGCAGGGTTGGCGTCAGGACGGGCCAGCAGAGGTCTTGCGGCATGTCCGTGGTTTTGCCGCCGCCCGTTGTTGCCGGGACGAACGTATTGGACGCTCGGACACGTATTTCGGAGCTCCGAAGCGACGCAGTTTCATAAACTCCATGGCACGGCCGCTTGTGAAGAAGGGCGCACGCGTCGTGTATCCGTACATGAGCGAGCTGTGGGGAGGCACCATGAACCGAAAGTCGACAGTGATATTTTCCGTGCTGGCGGGTGTTAGCCTGGCGAGCGGCTCGTTCCTGTTTTCGTCCGCAGGTGATGCGCAGTCGATCGCTTCAGGGGAAAGTAGCGAGGCCCGGTACCTGCCGGAATACACGGCGAACGGAGAACTGGTTCTCCCGAAGAACTGGCGCCACTGGGTGTTCGTAGGATCGCCGCTCACGCCGAATGCGCTCAATGACGGCAAGGCGAACTTCCCTGAGTTTCACAATGTATACATCGAGCCGGGCTCGCTTGCGATCTATGAGAAGACGGGAGAATTCCCAGAGGGAACGATCTTCTTCAAGGAACTGCAACTAACGCTGCAAGGAGAGAATCCCGACGGCTCGCGCACCGAGGCCTCCGGGCGAGGCTATTTTCCCGGGCCGTTCAACGGCGCGGATGTAACGGTCAAAGACTCTAAGCGCTATCCCGAGACTGGTGGCTGGGGCTATTACAACTTCAACCATCACGAGCCGAAAGCGATGACAGCATCGGTGCGCCCGAAGGGTGAATGCGCCTATTGCCACATGGCAAGCGCAAAAAAGGACGACGTCTGGACACAATTTTATCCAATGCTGGACAATATTGCGAAGAAATTCGGTGGATAAGTCCGGCGACGCCCTCGCGGAGAGCGGTTGTTGCCTGCGCAGGCGCCGACCGCATCCCCGTCCAGCATGATCGCCTCGAAGATGGAACGCTGGGCTCTCGGACGCTCGTGAGGTTACCGCACGCCGCTTGGGCGCCTCCGTCACGCGGGCGACGCGCTGCAGATACGATCCTTCTGCAGCACCGCCAGCATCATCATCATCATCTCCGCAACCCTATCGCTTGTGACGAGACCGACCAACTTGCCTGTCTCGTCCGTAACGCCGATGGTTGCAGCGGAAGGCTGCTGCATCAGCCTCAGCGCTTGTTCCAAGGTGGCACGACAGCTAACAACGGGCATTTGTTATAGTGTTACCACTTCAGCCGCAGGTACGCCGGGGCCCGCCCGCATGACCGACTGAAGGATGTCGGCGCGATCGGCGACGCCGACGAGATTTTCACTGGCGTCGACCACTGGAAACGTCCCCTGCGACGCTTGCAAAAGGACCCTTACAGCATCGTCGAGATGGGTGCCAGACCGGAGCGTAATGAAGTTACTTATCATCGCTTGGCTCACCGGTACGCCTCGCGAGACGGCGCGCAACGCGACTGAATGCGCTTCTGACGCGGCGGCCAGATAAACGAAAATGGCAACAAAGACGAGGATCGGATTATGAAACAATCCGATAAAGCCGAACACGAAGGCCGTAAGCTGGCCGATCGATGCTGCGCGTTCGGTCGCGCGCACGAATCCTATCCGACTTGCAAGCGCCGCACGCAGCACACGGCCGCCGTCCATCGGAAAGGCGGGAATCAGATTAAAGAGCGCAAGGAAAATGTTCAGCGCGGCTAGTCGGTCCGCTATCGCGATCTGCATGTCATCGACGCCCATCGCGGCGTTCGCGTGCGGGCTCGCATCGCCGAAGACAATCAGCACGGCAGCGATGACCACGTTCACGGCAGGACCTGCAACCGCGATGAGGAACTCCTCCCACGGCTCCTCGGGAATACGCTCGAGCTGCGCGACGCCGCCAATCGGCAGTAACGTCACATACGGTGTTATTACGCCGAAAACCCGCGCAGTGAAAATGTGCCCGAACTCGTGCAGCAGCACGCATACAAACAAGAGAACGATAAAGAGTAGGCTGTCCCAGGCTACGGTCACGCCGCTCGAAAGATAGTTCGAAACAAAGATCCCCGCGAGAAACAGCACGAACGTGATATGCAGGCGTACGACAGTACCTGCTACTTTCCCGACGTTCAGTGACCAGGACACATGAGCCTCACCCCATCCTTCCTTCTGCGTTTGGGGACAGGATGCGTCCCCGGCGAGTAGGCTGTCACCGCAAAGAGGCGCGAGCAACCTATCTCTTGTGGCCGAATAATCAACGAGCAGGGACAGCGCGCAGGCGGGAAGTGGCAGCCATTCCCTCATCGAAGTTGGTGAAGGTGCGCGCGTCGCGCACCGCGCCGGACAGTCCGTCCCGTTTCGGCGATCGCTCGGATAAACCGATCGACGTCGATGGCGATCAATCCTGAAGGACCACTCCGTCAGGGTCAGTGGCAAATATCCAAGGTGTGCAACCGGTGCAGTGGCCCTCCATCATCGTTGGATCAACGCAGAGCGACGAGCGGCCTCACAGCCGAGGGGATCCGGACGCGTTAACCCTGCTGGTTCGACGGTAGTTTGCCGCCTGAATTGACGTAGGCGCCATCAAATGCCGTCTCGACTGCGGCCGCCCCGACGTTCTTGGCACTGAGATCGAGAGCCCACGCCCGGAGAGCTGGAAATCCACGCGAGTGACAGGCGCCGGAGCAATGCTAGAAGATTGGAAGTCTGTACCGTGCCCTGGGCCGCTTCAGAGACAGACGAGCCTCCCTTTCGGGCGACATCAATCCAGCATGGGACCGCGAGTTCGGGGGCAGGTTGTCCTGCGATGATCTGTGACATGGCTTTACTCGCAATTCTGATTGCGGCGGGGTCTACGCCGTTGCTTCGGACTCACGATCGCGCTCGCGACACTAGCCGTATCGCCGTCGGCCCGGTTGGTAAAGCTATGATCTCGATAACCACCTGTAATGCCGCATGCCGGGCTGTGCAATCCCGTGAGGACCTCTTCTCGGGACCCATGCGTGGTCTCCGGCAAAGCATCGCCGAGGGACGCAGCACACACCTTCGAGCAGGGCTGCAGACGCCCTCGGTCATACCGATAACGGCCGGCTATCAACTCCATTGCGAGAGGTGATTTCCCTTCCGACCAACATGGACTCACTGTTCAATCCATCGTCGCCCGCCGCCGTATACGGGTCGAAGTCGACATTCTGTTAAACGATCGCAGCCAGGAGGCCCGACATGCAGATCAAGGAGACAATCGGCCTTTCATTAACCGGGTCTGTCGAAGGTCCGCTGTTGGAGGATGTCGTCGTGCTCGTGGACAGCGCCGGCGTCGCGCTTGGAGTGCAGCGCGCGTGCAACGCAAGAGTGCCTGGCGTCTGCAACGGTGATAGTGGATTCATCGCGTCCAGGTGCGTGGAGATCCCGGTCGTCGGGTCCGACGGCGGGGTCTGTGGGGTAATGTATCACAACGATCTGCCGTCCGACGGGGACGGCGCGGTCGCCTCAGGCGAACGAGAGAGAATAAGGGCGATAGCGGACATGGCACAATTCGCCGTCCACGACATCAACAATCTTCTCACTGTGATCGGCAGTGGACTGCGGCTGCTCGAGTGCCAGAGCGATGCCGGGCGCCAAAAGGCCATCATCGGCAAAATGCAGGAGGCGATAACGAGAGGCGCGTTGCTCATTCGGCAACTCCTCGATGAGGCGCGACCGCAGCCCAAGCCGATTGACGGGGTTGTTGCTGGCAATCGCCTCGTGGCGATAGCGGGAACGCTTGACCGGACGCTGCGTTCAGACATCACGGTCCGCACCGAGATCGCCACTGACTTGTGGACTTTCAATGCCGACCCCGAAGAACTGTACTTTGCTTTGCTGAATCTCTGCCGAAACTCGGCCGATGCTATGCCCGGCGGCGGCGTAATCACCGTCGCAGCCCGGAACGTCGAAGCCTCCTCTGGGGTGACTCGGGGGCTCGTCGAGATTGTTGTCGCCGACCACGGGGAGGGTATGCCCGAGGAGGTCCTCTCGCAGGCCCTCGACCCGTACTTCACGACAAAACCCGCGGGCAGCGGCACCGGCCTCGGGCTCCCCCAGGTCCAGCGCTTCGCCGAAGGACGAGACGGCGCGGTCTGTATAGAAAGCGTGCGAGGTATCGGGACGCTGGTGCGTCTTTTCCTGCCACGCGTGCAAGCGACCGGACTTCCCATCAGCATCGTCGGCACGTAGATCCCGCGCACGCCATCACCCGAGGACGGCATATACAATATTATCAACACGGCGCTGGCTACGCCGGCGTCGTAGCCAGCGCGAACATCTGGAGATTGCTTCAGCGATGCAGCTTATGATCCCGCCTGGCCGCCTCGACCGTCCGGTCGACCACGAGACAGACCATGTGCTCGGGCCCGCCAATGCCGAGATCACCCTCGTCGAGTACGGCAGCTACGCCTGCGCGCACTGTAGGGCTGCCAACGAGCGCATCGCGCAAGCACGCGACCAACTTGGCGACCGCGTCTGCTACGCCTTCCGACACAGGCCGCTCTCCGACAACAGTCTATCGTTCCGAGCCGCAGAGCTCGCGGAGCTTGCTCAGACGCCAGAGGCGTTCTGGTCCGCGCACATCAAGCTGATGACGCGGTCAACGCAGCTCACAGAGGACGACCTCGCCGCGGTGGCCGCCGACCTCGGCGTGGACGCCGACCTCACGCTCGATGACAGCGACGCCGTGCGGCGTGCGAGGGCGAAGGTGGAGGCCGACGTCGCAAGCTCACGCGCAAGCGGCGTGACATTCACGCCGACTTTCTATATCAACCGCCGGCGCTACGATGGCCCTTGGGATGAGAGCTCTTTCGTTGA
Source organism: Microvirga yunnanensis (assembly GCF_025460875.1). NCBI lineage: Bacteria > Pseudomonadati > Pseudomonadota > Alphaproteobacteria > Hyphomicrobiales > Methylobacteriaceae > Microvirga > Microvirga yunnanensis. The sequence continues at coordinate 18,419 of NZ_JAMXFI010000024.1, read as the reverse complement.
CGCGATGCTTGGCACGCTCGGCCACCGCGTCCGTACGGCAGCCTTGGACTTCGTGAGCTGGGGCCCGTCCGCCGGCATTTTGCTGGTCCTCGCGACCATAACGGCGATCGTCTTGACAAATTCGCCACTCGGGCTGGTATTCGAGGCGCTCTGGGACCAGGAATTCGGCGTGAACTTGGGCAATGCGGTCTTTCGGATGTCCATCATCCATTGGGTCAACGACGGCCTGCTCACTGTGTTCTTCCTCGTCGTGGGATTAGAAGTGAAGCGCGAGATGACAGTCGGCCACCTCGCAAGCCGCCGCTCCGCCGCACTTCCGATTGCGGCCGCACTCGGTGGCATGGCCGTCCCGGCGCTTCTGTTTGCGCTCTTCATCCCTGCGGGGCCGTGGTCGCACGGGTGGGGCGTTCCGATGGCGACCGACACTGCCTTTGCGATTGCCTTGATCGCCGTAATGGGTGCACGCGTCCCGGTTGAGCTGCGCATCTTTCTCGCCGCGGCCGCTATCGTCGACGACATCGGTGCAATCGTCGTCGTCGCCGTGTTCTACTCCGGCGATATCAACTCAGGCTACTTGGTCACGGCCGGCATCGTGGTCGTCGCGCTCGCGTTGCTCAGCCGGTCGAGAATCTATCTTCTCTCACCCTACATCCTGCTGGGCGTTGCGCTGTGGGCATTCGTCTACGCGAGCGGCCTCCACGCGACGCTGGCCGGCGTGGTCCTAGCGCTGTTCATTCCGACGCGCCCACCAGCCGATCTGGCCGCCCTGATGGCGCAGGCGAGCACCATCATTGCCTCGGAGGCCCGACACGAGGGCGAGGTTCTCAGGCATGGCCCCTCCGCACCGGCGCTGCGCGCACTCGATGCAATCTACGACAGACTTGAGTCGCCCGCCGACCGGCTGCTTCGGCACGCCGGCGCGCGGTCCAGTTACGTGGTCCTCCCGATCTTCGCGCTTGCAAATGCGGGTGTGGCGATCAATCCGGAGGTCCTCGCCGGACGTGGTTGGCTCATCGCGGCGATCGTCGCTAGCCTAGCCATCGGAAAGCCGCTCGGCATCTTCCTCGCGGCCGCCGGGGCCGTGCGTACGGGCATAGCCGCTAAGCCGGTAGAGTACACGTGGCGGCAGTTAGCTGGGGCTGGAGCCCTCGCTGGAATCGGTTTCACGATGTCGCTCTTTATCGCCGGGCAGGCGTTTCCAAGCGCGCTTGACTTCTCGGCCGCCAAGATCGCCGTGCTCGCCGCGTCGATGCTTTCGGCCATTGTCGGGACTGCTCTGCTCTGGGGAGCTTGGAACCGAGAGCTTACCGTAGAGGCGGCGCAGAGCGCCAGCACGCAACAATCATAGCCCGCCAAGGTTTATGGGGGCTCGCGAACAGGAGGTCTTTCGATGATTCTACCTATTGGTACGACAGTAGCAGTCGCAGACGGCGAGACGGTTCGGCTGTTCCACAATACGGGCGTAAAACATGGAGTGCACTTGGTCGAGATCACGTCGGCACCACCTGCGGTCACCCGCTCAGGCTCGGGTGCGCGCCATCACACCGGCTCTGCCAACCCTGATGGCCGGCGGCTCGCCGAGGACGACTTCGCAGCAGCGACGGCCGCGTTCCTTAACAAGCTCAGCCTGGATGGAGCCATCGAACACCTGGTCATTGTCTCCGATCCCAGAACCTTGGGGGAGATGCGCAAGCACTTCCACCGCGACCTCAAAGGCAAGATCATCCGCGAACTCGCGAAGGACTTTAGCCGGCGTCCGCTCGCGGACATCGCCTCACTGATCGCCGACTCTTAAGGCACCTCTGGAAAAGGCTGCCGCCGTACACCCCGTCAGTCATAACCTCCGCAAATAACTCATAGTTACCGACGACAACTACTGCTTTCGACCAACTTGAATCATAATTGTACGGGGTCACTGACCACCGGGACTGGGGGGAAAGACCGGGCATGACGAAGAGCGAGAACAAAGCTGCGACGGTTTCCCCTCTAGGGACGAAGCCAAGCAGACGCGACGCTGCCCGTGCGATGCGAAGCGCAACCGAATACCTGATCGCGACACGACAGGCCGAGCGCGCGCTTAAGGCGGGCAACCGGGCGCCGTCCTTTCGACTGCGGGACCAGCGCGGCGTCGAGGTCACGTCGGAAACGCTGCTCAGGAACGGCCCACTGCTCCTTACCTTCTACACTGGTGTGTGGTGCCCGGCGTGCGACCGGGACTTACGGGCGTTCGAATCCCTCCGGCCGTCGGTCGAGGCGCTGAGGGCGTCTGTCGTGAGCATCTCGCTACAGGCGGTCGCCGAGAATGCGAAAACCCACGCGCAATTGAAGCTGGGCTTTCCGATTCTCTCGGACCGCGGCGGCCGGATCGCCCAGCTGTTCGGTGTGCGCTGGTGCATTCCGGAAGTCCTGCGCGACATCCTTAGGAACAGCGGCATCGACCTTCCACGTCTCAATGGCGATGAGAGCTGGACGCTTACGATCCCGGCCCGCTTTATCGTCGATAGGGCAGGAGTCATCGCCTACTCCGAGATTAACCCCGGCCAGTTCGGCCGCTACCCACCGCGTAACGTTTTACCCGTGTTGGATCACCTGCACAACCTGCGCACCGCTTCGCCGCTGGAAGTGACTACGCCAGAAATCCAGCACCACAGCACCAGAAATACGCAGCGATGATTGAATTGTTCACTTGGCCCACCCCCAACGGGACGAAGCCTTCGATAATGCTTGAGGAGGTGGGCGTCCCGTACTCGGTCCACCTTGTAAACCTCGGTTCTGGCGAGCAGCGCGCACCGCAGTTTCTCTCCGTCTCGCCTAACGGAAAAATCCCAGCGGTCATCGATCACAACAGCGTGGGTGGCGCAAAGACGGTCTTCGAGTCCGGCGCGATTCTGGTGTACCTCGCGGCCGGCATGCTGCTGCCGGATGCCGGCGGCCGCCGCGAGCAAGCGATGTCATGGCTCTTCTGGGCGATGAGCGGCGTGGGGCCCACCTTTGGCCAGCTCATGCACTTCATCTCGGCTGAGGATGGGTCATCGCCCGCCGCCCACCGTTTCCTCGGCGAGGCTGTCAGGTTGGTACACGTCTTGGAGCGTAGGCTCGGGGAGGCGGCGTACTTGGCCGACGAGTACTCCATCGCCGACGTCGGGGCATTCACGTGGGTGAACTTCGCCATGCCGACGATCAGGAGCAATTCCCGCGACGCGCTCGGCGCCACGCCAGCGCTCGATCGATGGCTCGGCGATATCAATAGCCGACCGGCGGTCCAGCGAGGGCTGAGAGCGCCGAAGATCGTAATCGGCAGGGCCAAGCCAATCTCCTAGCGCCAAGCACGTTCCGTGTCGCGCTTGTTTGGCAAATTCTCCGTGGAAGGCACTTGTCCCTATGTCGCCTAGAGCCGGTCGCCTACTCCATGACAATCCTTGATGCTCATACGTTAGCCGCCACCTTTGTTCTGCTCTCAGCCGTACTTGGTGTGTTGCTGTTCCTCGCTTGGATCCAGAACCGCAAGGTTCAGGCACTGGCATGGTGGGGAGCCACCTTTTGTCTGCTTCCGATTGGGATCGGCATGGCGAACCTCGGGCATGGGGCAGCAGGCACTCCCAGCTTGCTCATCGCCAATGCTGTCGTGACCTTCGGCTACGGCCTACTGTATGCCGGCTGCAGGAACTTTAATGGTCGCCGGGGTGGAGTTCCAGCAAGCCTCATCGGCCCTGCGAGTTGGATCATTGCTTTCCCGTTCATCGACGGAACGTGCTGTGCCAGGCTTCTACTCCCGTCAGTGATCTCTGCGTCATACGCTGCGCTTTCGGGCTGGGAGCTCTGGAGGCATGCTCCTCAGCCTCTGGCCTCGCAGCGTATGGCCATCATCCTTCTGCCGAGCCTTGCTGCCGTGAATATCTTTCGGGGACTATTTGGACTGCCGCTGGTCTCAATCTTCTGGAATGACGTTCCGGGCAGTCGGTGGTCTGCCGAAATGGCGCTGTTTCTGGTGGTGTATGCCCCTGCGCTCGCCTTCACCTTCCTGTCTATGGCCAAGGAACGCGTTGAGGCCGATCACCGACGGGCGGAACAGGCGCTGCGTGAGAGTGAGGAACACTACCGTTACTCCGTGGAGTTGAACCCGGAGATCCCTTGGACGGCTAACGCCCGAGGCAGCCTTATCATGGTTTCACCCCGGATCTGCGAGGTAACCGGAACCCCCGTTGACGAAGTCTTGGAGAACGGATGGGCCGGGATCTTGCACCCCGATGACGTGGCACCTACTCAGCAGCGATGGCTGGATTCGGTATCAAGCGGAGAACCGTTCGACTCCGAGTACAGGGTGCGCCTGATCGATCAGAACTACCGTTGGTTCCGCGCCCGGGCTGCGGCCCGGCTCAGAGAGGATGGCTCGATCATTCGCTGGTACGGTACGCTTGAAGATATCCATGACAGAAAACTTGCAGAGGAACGTCTGCGCTGGGCGGCGTATCACGATGACTTGACCGGCCTACCCAACCGCAGGCTCCTCCAGGAGCGCTTGCAGCAAGCGCTCGACCAGGCCCGAACGACTGGGCGCGGCGCCGGCCTGTTGGTCATCGATCTCCACGATTTCACGCAGATCAACGAAAGGTATGGTCACGAAGCTGGTGACGAATTCCTAAAAGTGTTTGGCGCAAAGCTGACGCGCCTGGTGCGGACAACAGATACGGTTGCGCGCTTGGGCGGCGACGAGTTCGCCGTCGTGTTGCAAGACATTGGAGCCGAGGATGATGTCACAAGGATAGCTGGATCGCTTCAAACGCGGATAAAGGAAACGCTTCGGCTCAACACCAGGGTGCGGGAGTGCAGCACCAGCATCGGAGGCGCAGTCTCCGCACAGCATAATGCCACCGCGGAAGAGCTTCTGAAGCAGGCCAATCTGGCGCTATACAATGCAAAGGTAGCAGGACGCAGCACGTTCATGATGTTCCGGCCTATCATGCGTGAGGAGGCGCAGGGATTGGCCTCCGCGCTGGAACTCGCCCGTAGCGCACTGGCGCTTGATAGGATTGCGCCATTTTACCAACCAAAGATGGCACTGGCCTCGGGCGGCTTGGCCGGCTTTGAGGCGCTCCTGCGCTGGCATCATCCTGGCTTGGGCATTCAACCTCCCGATGCACTCGCCCCTGCTTTCGATGATCCTGAACTCGGCGTGATGCTCGGCGAGCGCATGCTCTCCCGGGTGATCAGCGATATACGTGGCTGGCGGGAGGCTGGGCTCGACCTGGGCCGGATCGCGGTCAATGCCTCGGCCGTCGAATTCCGCCGCAATGGCTATGCAGAACGTGTTCTAGATCTGCTCCACCAAGCTGGGGTGTCGCCGAGTTGCCTTGAGGTGGAGGTGACCGAAGGTGTGCTCCTCAACCACAATGCGGAGACAATCGAACAGGCACTGCGCACGCTTAGTGTCGCCGGCGTCACGATCGCACTTGACGATTTCGGCACCGGCTACGCCTCACTGGCTCATCTGAAGCGATTTCCGGTCGACGTGGTCAAAATCGACCGCTCATTTGTGAGCGAAATGGAGAGTAACGCAGGCGATGCGGCGATTGTGAGAGCAGTTCTGAACCTTAGCCACAAGCTTGGAATTCAGGTGGTCGCAGAAGGGATTGAGACACTGGCCCAAGCCTCACTTCTTTGGGAGCAGGGTTGCGAATTCGGACAGGGTTATTTCTTCGGCCGGCCTGTGGCCGGCGAGGACGTGCCGCAGCTCATTCGAGCCTGGTCATGCGGGGCGAACTGGCGGACGGGCGGGCGGGTCACCTGGCCCTCGAGTTACGCGCCAGATCGCTGAGTGCGGCAGGCATTTTGTCAAAGCATGGGGAACGAAATGTTCGAGCGAGGCTCTACCAGTACGGATCAACTGAACTGGGACACTCCGGACCAGATTGAGCAACTACTAATCCGCGCCTATGTTCGGCTCGTATACCGGCCGCGGCGGGCCAGCGCTTTTCGCGTCACTGTCGTGGTGGGACACATCGGACCAATTGACGTCCGTCTGACTGAAATGGAGCCGGAGGCCGTTGCCTTGGGTCAGCCGCCGTTCTGGCTTGAGATTTACTCTCATACCAGTGGCTCGACGATCGACAGCTGCGGTTGCTTTGCATTTGACGAAGACGAACTCGGCAGGGCAGTCGAGATGATCCTCGAAGCCACGCGCAATCAAATCATGTAAGGGCTGACGCAGGAGAGGTTTGCGCCCGTCCAGGACGGTAGGTGCAGGTTTAGTGACAATGAGAGAACCCAACATTACCGTGTTCGTCTCATCGTATGACCACCGTTTTCATACCTCAACGGCTAGACGCTCTATAAGCCGATGGCCGAGATGCGCTCGTATCGAATAGGCTGCTTCGCGCTTTCCGCTTGGCAAAGCATTGATTCAGCGAGTGGGAAACGCGGCAGCCGCGATGTTCCTGTCCAACAAGTCATTCACGCGTCTGCTCTTCGTTGACCCGGACATTCAGTTCTCCCCATCCAGGGTGCTTCGGCTACTGAAGTTAAACGATCCGGTGACCTGCGCCGGATGTCCGAAAAAAGGTTTTCGAAATCGCAAACCCATCGGCTTCGTCCCACGCGACATGGCACACATAAAGCGAATGCTGCCTGAGTCTACCGTCAACCTCTATGATCCTTCGGCTGCGGAGGGGTCGAGCAAGCTCCCCCGGATCATCGAAGGCCTCATCTGGGTCCGAGGTGCAGGGACCGGGCTGTTCCTTATAGGGCGGGATGCTCTTGAGCGGATCATCCAGCGTTATCCTGACCTCGGCTACAGGCCAGACGGTGGCTACGACTGGCCCGACGTCATTCGGAGCTGAAATGGGTTTTCAATCCCTGGTCGAGGAAAGTAGGATTGTGGCGGTGGACCTGGCATTCTGCCACCGGTGGAGAGAGGGATGCGTAGGGGAAATCTAGTGTGAAATAGACCCGACGCTTTCGCACCATAGCATTGCGGAGTTTCGTGGAAGCATGCTCGACATCCTGACGAGCCGCCGGAATCTGCGCCAACCTGCAATCTCACATGACGCTCAGTCAGCGTCGGATTCAGTGTGAACACGCCTCCTCCGACTTATTGATCCGGCTCGGGTGATCTTGAAATCTGCGGCCGAGCGATCCAGTTTGTCGGGATGAAACATGTAGACATGCGCAAGCTGCCCGCAGCCGCGCAAGAGGAGCGTCGGCGGCAGGTGATCGGCCTGCGCGAGAGCGGTCTGACCTATGAGGCCATTGCCGCGCAGGTCGGCCTGACCCGGACCGGCGTCTTCGACATCTGCCGCCGCTTCGCCGAGCAGGGCCGGGCGGGGTTGGTCAGCGGGACGCGGGGGCCGGCTCCTGGCACGGGACGGTTTCTCGAGGCCGAGCAGGAAGCGCAGGTGCGCGCTCTGATCAGCCGGCACACGCCCGACCAACTCGGTCTGCCCTTCGCCCTGTGGAGCCGGGCAGCAGTGCGGGAACTCATCGAGCAGTCCTGTGGGGTCCGGTTGGCGGTGCGCACCATCGGCACCTATCTGGCGCGCTGGGGCTTCACGGCCCAGAAGCCGCTCCGACGGGCCTACGAGCAGTCACCGAAGGCGGTGCGGCGCTGGCTGCGGCTGGAGTATCCGGCCATCGTGGCGCAAGCCAGAGCCGAGAAGGGCACGATCTTCTGGGGAGATGAGACCGGCTTGCGCTCCGACGATGTGCGCGGCCGCAGCTTCGCTCCACGCGGCCGCACACCGGTGGTGCGCCCCAGCCACAGGCGCGCGGGGCTGGGCATAATCTCGGCCTTGACCAACAAGGGCGAGTTGCGCTGGATGGTGCTCGATGGCGCCATCAAAGCCCCGAGCCTGATCCGCTTTCTCGCGCGGCTTATCCAGGAGGCTAGCGGCAAGGTGTTCCTGATCTGGGACAACCTGCCGGTCCATCGGGCCCGGGCGGTGCAGGACTGGTTGGCCGGGCACCAAGAGCAGATCGAGGTCTTCTCCCTGCCCTCCTATAGCCCTGAGTTGAACCCGGACGAGGGCCTGAACGCCGACCTGAAGCAAGCCGTAACCCGCAAGCCGCCCGCCCGCAGCAAGCCCGAACTCAAGCGCATCGTCATCAGCCACATGCGCCGGCTCGCCAAGTTGCCCGACCAGATCCGGAGCTACTTTGGGCATCCATCCTTCCGCTATGCCGCGTAGTTCAAGATCACCCAAGCCGGATCAATCATGCCCGATAACAATTGCATCGAACAGGATCACCGCGCCATCAAACGCCGTTTGCAACCCATGCTCGGCTTCAAATCCGTTGCCAGCGCCCGCGTGATCCTGGGCGGTATCGAGCTGATCCATATGATGCGCAATCAGCAGGCGAAATATGCCTGCAATCAGCGGCTGTCACTCGCCGAGCAATTCGAGGGGCTCGCTGCATGAGCGCATAACGAAGACCTGCTATTGTGGCGTCCCTACTCCGGATTCGCGACGGAACCCCGCTGGGTGAGCCTGTCCGGGATGGCGCCAGCAGATCGTGCTCGCGCATCAGCCGCAACACCCGGCGCAGTGAGGTGCGGATGCCCTTCAGGCGCAGGCGCGTCCAGACCTTCCGATGACCCTCGCCATGGAACGGACTGGCGGCCAGGACGGCGCGGATCTCAGTGGTGAGCACTGGATCGAACAGCGGTCCGACCGGACCGCGGCGCGGCCGGTCCGTCTGCGGGTTGCGATGGCGGTAGACGCTCGCCGCGGTCCATCCGGCAGACACGGGCCAGGCCATAAGGCCGGCCGCTGCTCGGCGAGAGGGCCCGGCTCATCGCCTCGACCTCCTCTGGGCTAAAGGGCGGCCGCTCTCCAGCAGGCTGATCTTGGCCTCCAGCAGTTCCCGTTCCAGCAGCATCTCGCCGAGCCGGGCCTTGAGCCGCTCGCTCTCCAGTGCCTCGCCGGTGGCCGGCCGGGTGGCGAGACTGACCTCGCCGGCCGCCAGGAAAGCATCGCGCCAGCCGCTCAGCGTGGCGGCCGTCACGCCCAGGGAGCGGGAGACCGTGTCCAGATCCTCACCGCGCAGCAGCCGCAGAACCGCCTCGCGTTTGCGCTGGCGCGACATGCGCCCACCGCGGCCCGGACCAGCCGCATCCTTCATCGTCTCTGTCATCGTCATCACCCTTCTGCGGATCCCGTCCGCTTACAGGGTGTCTCAGGAAACTGTAGGGCAGAGGAAGCTCTTGCTCCAACCCGTACCTCCTTCGCCCTGCGGGCCGTAAGTATGCCCTGAGCCTCCTGACGTAGCGACCAATCAATTGCCATCCGTTCATGTTTTCATCTCCCGCCTTAGCTCGTCGAGGAAGCGCCAGTCGGTAAATTTCGAGATAACGTCTTTTGGCGTCTTTTTGATCATTCTCACTTCAGACAGCCGCAGGGTGAAGAAACGCACAGTGTCTTCCGGGTTATACTCTCGCCACAAGCCGTAGCGTGCGTCCTTCAGGATCGTCAGCGCACACTCGGGTGAGAAGCCGACATCGGCCATCCGTCGCACCGCCATCTCTGGTTGCGTGTGGCAGATGTCAGTCGCTTTCAAGATAGCACGCAACATACGCTTGGTCGCGACCGGGTTCCTGCTCACAAAATCGGCGTTGGCGGTCACCATGCAGCAGAAATAGTTAGACCAGGGGCGATCATCGGCAGTATTGACGACGACGTGCCCGACGTTGCGCATGCACGGCTGCGAGGGCTCAGGCGGGGCGCCGATGAAGGCATCGATCTCACCGGCGGTGAAGAGGTCGGCCTGGCTCACCGACGAATTTGTCACCCATTTGATGTCCACTCCGGGGTCGACTCCAACATAAGAGGCCATCGCGCTCACCAGCAGATGATCTGCTGCGCCGATGGCGGAGACTCCCACCCGTGTTCCTCGCAAGTCCCCGATGCTCTTGATGCTGTCCTTGGCACGCAGTTCCATGCATCCCACGTGAACCCCGGATAGTATCGTCAAGGGTCTGCCGACATCGACAAGCGGGAGAAAGTCAACGCAGGCCTCAAGGCTGACGTCGATCTCGCCATTCGCCACCATGCCCGCTGAGATAATCGGTGTTGGCACATAGCGGACTTCGGCAAAGCCTTCTCCAAGAAGCAGATCTTTGGCGAGGTATAGTGGCGCCTGGCACGCGGCAGGGATTGCGGGGAGGCGGATGGTGGTCGTTTCCGGGGGCGGCTCAGCCCAAGCTGGTGCCGAGGTGCCGATAAGGCCTGCAGTGCCAGCAGCCGTTAGGCCAGCTAGGAAAGTGCGGCGATCTTGAATGATCTGCATCGGATCGGCCCTCCTGAATTGAAAAACGAGCAAAGAACGTAAGCGCGCCATGTGGAGCGGGAGTCTTGTGTTCTCCAGTCGCTCCGCGCGATCGATCCCCACCAACGATGAAGACAATTATACGCCCTATCTGGGCTGGCAGCGAGGACCCATCGTCTGGTTTGCGCGCCGCTCATTCGGATCATGGCTGCGTTTCACTCCGCTGCCGCGGGTTACACGTAACCGCTCCTCCCTACGACGACCCGATTGCTGCGGAGCTGGCGTAGAATGCACAGTGTTGCATCCGCTTGCATGGCTGCACCGATGGACAGCCCAAGCGTGAAATTCAGTTTTGCAGGCGTGAAGCTGGGCCGTTCTGGAACTCGGACGTGACCCGCCCACCAGACTTCGGCCCCCGGAAATCGGCAAGCTTGTAGCGGAACATCACGAAGCAGGGATTGCCAATAGACCTCGACCGCCTCGCCGCCGCGCTCCGCAGTGGTAAGGGCTGGTGCCGGCGGTATCCCAATCTGAGTAGGAGTTATGCCGCTGAGACTAAGGGGCTGTGTACCTATGAGGTTGACCAGTTTGCGAGTGCCGCCGAGCGGGATTTTCTCGAAATCAGCGGGATCGCCCGATTGGCAAGCGGTAAAGAGCGCCTGCCATGCCACTTGCTCTACTTCGCCGCGTCTGTCGTGCGGCAGGCCCCGTGAATCGGAACCGATCTTGTTCGGGTAGCGCGCCTCATCGCCATTGGTCGGGTGGGGCGCGATGGGAACTTTCTCGTTGTTGCCCGCGCAGACCGCTCGGGCTTCGAAGGCGCGGCGCTTGAACGCCGCGTCGAGCGGTCGTGGGTCCGCGCTCACAGGCTGCGCCGCGGCCGAGGCGATCCCGGGCATGCTCGACGGAGACGCAAGCACGGCGGCGCCAGCTGCGATACCCGCCCCGCCGAGCAGCGAGCGGCGTGTGACCGCGGTGGTGGGCAGGGCCGGCGATTCCAGATCGGAGTTAGTCGAAATGGTGGGGTGGTCAGCCATGGAGATCTCCCCCCTCGCAGGTACCGCTCTGGGACCCGCGATTTTCCCTTTTCAGGCTTCTATCCGGTATTCCCCAGATAGACGGGCAACCAACCAGAGCGTCAAATCGCTCTTGGGGTGAGAAGGCTATCGGCGGGGCGACGCTACCCACTCTGCAGCGTCGGGAAGTCCACTCCCGCGGGGGAGCGACCACTATCATTAGACGCCTCTTCGCTTTCGTAGGGAACTGCGAGCCTGTCCGGGATGTGTGCTGAGACACATCTGGATTATGAAAATTACACGGGAGAGAAATCGCCTGCGGTAGGCATTGAGGAGACGGAAGACCTGCCGGCGGGGGATCCGCAGCAGTTGCGCAGCCTCATTGACGGTGATGTGCCTTGTTGCATGGATAAGCGAGTTGGTAACCGGGATTGGGTAGCGTAGAGGTCTATTCGACTTCTGACCAAAGATTTCTACCGTGCCATTCAAAGACAATGCCGCTCGCCGTCACCATACTCCGAAGCAGCGGCACCGGGTGACGAATTGGGCCGAGTACGATGGGGCTCTGCGCCAGCGGGGAAGCCTCACGGTGTAGTTCACCGAGGAAGCCATCGCCGCTTGGCGGGCTGAGCCGCGCACGACACGAGGCGGTCAGCCGCATTATTCGGCCCTGGCGATCAGGACGGCGTTGATGCTGCGGGCAGGGTTCCGGTTGGCGTTACGCCAGACGGAGGGTTTGATTGGTTCGATCCTTCGGCTGTTGGGCCTCGATCTGACTGTGCCGGGTCACTCAACTCTGAGCCGTCGAGCCGAAACCCTCGAGGTGCCGAGGCCATGTTCGCGCTTCGGAGGGCCGGTTCACCAGCTGGTCGACAGCACTGGGCTGCGGCTGTGTGGGCCCGGCGAGTGGCTGACTGAGAAGCATGACACCCTCAGACGACGATCCTGGCGCAAGCTGCACATTGGCGCCGACCCTGAGGCCGGACAGATCCTCGCCTCGGAGCTGACCGCCCGCGATGGCGAGGATGGCTGGCGGGTTGAGCCCTTGCTTGACCAGATCACAGTTCCACTCGCGTCTCGCGTCGTTGACGGAGCCTACGATCAGGCCAGCATCTACCGCACCGTTGCCAGGCGGGATCCTGAGGCTGACGTGATCGTTCCGCCCCGATCAACGGCGGTGCCGAGCGATGCGCCGGAGACCGGGCGGACTCAGCGCGACCGGCATCTCCAAAGGATCGCGCAGCATGGACGCAGGGGTTGGCAGAAGCGGTCCGGGTACACGCGTCGCGCCCTGGTGGAAGCCGCTATCAGTCGGTTTAAACGAGTGATTGGAGATGCGCTGTGTTTGCGGACCGACTGACGTCATGCGACCGAGGTCGCTGTCGCAGTTCAGGCCTTGAAGCGAATGCTCGGGTTCGGACGCCCGAAGTCCGTCCGCATCGCCTAAGCAAAGGCATGGAGTGGGCTCCGTGTGCTCACCAACCGATCCATGCAACACGCTCTATCCCTTCAACTCCTTCCGTAGTTCGTTGAAGAAGCGCCAGTCGGTGCCCTGGGCCAGGAGCTTCTGGGGGGTGCTCTTGAGCATCCCGACCTCGTGGAGGCGCAGGGCGTAAAAGCGCAGAGTGTCCTCAGCGCTATACTCACGCCACTGACCATAGGGGAGCGCCTTCATGACCTGGAGGGCATGGTCATAGCGCTGAGTATAGCCCTGATCCACCATGAACTGCGCGGACTGCTCGGGCTCACTGGCGCAGAAATCCGCCGCTTTCAAGATAGCACGGAGGGCGCGTTTGGTGGCCACCGGAGACGTGCGGACGAACTCCCGATTTCCGGCCAGCATGCAGCAGAAGTATTGCGACCAGGGCCGGTTCACGGTGCTGCTAATCACCACATGGCCGATCCGCTGCTCCCGCATCTCCTGCGGTTCGGGGGGAAATCCCAGGTAAGCATCGATCTTCCCCTCCTTTAGGAGCCGGATGGACTCGGGCCCCGGATGCGTGACGAGTTGTATGTCCTGACGGATGTCTAGGCCCACGTAGGCAGCTATACTAGCGAGAAAGACGTATCGGCTGGAATCTAGCGTCGGCACGGCCACGGTCTTCCCCTTGAGGTCACGGATCGTCTGGACGCGATCGGTCCCGAACAGCTCAAAGCAGCCGACGTGGAGTCCTGCCAGGATGACGATGGGATCCCCGACCTCTAAGCGCAGAAGGAGCGGGGCGGCGAAATGCCCATTGAGGTCGGCTTCACCGGAGGCAAGGGCCGCCTCGATATCTGCGGTCCCTTCTTTTTGCAGGAAATGCACCTCGGTGAACCCTTCGCTGCGTAGCAGTTCTTCGGCTACATATTGGGGGGCTTGGCAGATGCTGGGGATCCGGACGAGCCGGATCCGCGTCGTCTCCGGTGGTGGTTCGGCAGCCGCTTGCCCGGGGTGCCAGCCCAGGAGCCCCGCTGTCCCCGCCAGCGTTATCCCACGCAGGAACCTCCGGCGGCTGAATGGTCCAGCGTATAGGGTATGCATGGGAACCTCCCTTCCAACTGCTGGCCTGTATTACAGGCTGCAAAGCGATACCTGTCGAACCGCTTGGCAGACAAAGATCCTTCTCGCCTCCTGTCAGTCCGACGCTTACCAGACTTACATCTGGCACGAGCCTCAATGGCGGCTCGGTGCGTCAGAAGAACCGTCCGGAGACACTCCGGCACTGGAGTGCAAAGACCACTCGCTCATGTCTTCAACTCACGCTTGATCTCATTGAGAAAGCGCCAATCGGTGCCGCTGGCGATGATCTTCTGTGGGCTCGACTTGATCATTCCCCCTTCACGGAGGCGCAACGAGAAGAACCGGATCGTGTCCTCCGGATCGATCTCTCGCCATTTAGCATAGGGAATTTCCCTCAGCGACTGGAGTGCTGAGGTATAGCGCGGGGTATACCCGTCGTTGACCAAAAGCTTGGCCACACCCTCCGGATCCGAGACGCATAGATCATTGGCCTTGAGCATAGCGCGGACCACCCTCTTGGTGGCTCCCGGATATCTCGCGGCATAAGATGCATTGGTCGCCAGCATGCAGCAGTAATACTGCGACCAGGGACGGTCCTGGATGCTATTGACGATGACATGGCCAAGCTTGCGGGTACGCAGTTCCTGGGGCTCGGGTGGAAACGCAAGGAAGGCATCAACCTTGTGCTGTGTGAACAGCTCCATAGGCTCGACATCGCTAGTCACCCAACGAATGTCCTTGAGGGGGTCAAGCCCGACATGGGTCGCCATCGCACTCACGAAGAGGTGCGGATCTGATCCCAAGGAGTTTCCCACACCAACACTTCTTCCCTTCAGGTCGAGAACACTGTTGATGCCCTCATGAACAAACAACTCGTAGCAGCCCACATGCGTGCCGCTGAGCACCTTAATGGGTTCTCCCCGGTCAATTAGAATGGCAAGGGCGATGCTGAACTCAACGCTGAAGTCCACCTCGCCCCGCGCCAGCAGCGTTGTCGAGGACAGGCCGCCTGGTGTGTCCACATAGCGGAAATCCGAGAGTCCGTCAGCACGGATCAAGTCTTCGGCCACATATTGCGGTGCCAGACAGATTCCCGGAGTACGCGCGAAGCGGACAGAGATCGTCTCAAGCGGTGCCTCTTCGGCAAGAGCCTCCCGGTGACCGAACAAAGGAGCAAGTCCCATTGCGGTAAGGCCGGCCAGTATGTTACGGCGTGTCTGAATCGTATCCATGGAGCGCCTCCTCCTGTTGATCTTGGATCGGCCAGAGCAAACCTTCTGTTTGGACAGGAACCTGCCGCAGTGCGCTAGCTTTCTCCTTCGACGACAATGGTCCGCGATTTGGAGGTATATTTCTCAATGACAGCGTATATTTGAGCCGGGAGCGAAGTCGCTTTGGTTCCCTCAAAGCACGTCTCCTTGCTCGGCTTCTTGACCCGTTGCCGCGGATATCGGCTCGCCACATGGACCACGCCATGAAACAAGCTCAAAGGCTGGGACCGGCTTGCGGAACCCCTTCAGCGTCAGATCGCCAACCGGACTGACGTCGATCTTGCCGTGAACAGAAGAGAGAACCTTCTGACTTAGCAGGATTTGGCCCGGCTTCGCCTCGCCGCATAGCCGGCTTGCGAGGTTGGGAACCGTGCCGATGACCGAGTATTCCTGCCGATGCTCGAAGCCGACACTGCCCAACGTCGCGTATCCTCGGGCTACGCCAACGCCGAAGCCAAGGTTATGCCCTCGCTTCCGCCAGCCCTCGGCCAGGGCACGAATGCGCTCGCGCATATGGAGTGCCAGCCTCACCGCACGCTCGGCATGATCCTGTTGTGGCAGCGGATCGTTGAACAGCACCAGCACGCCGTCGCCGACAAAGCGCTCCAGGGTCCCCTCGAACTGCAGCACGAGCTGCCCGATCGCAGTGTGATACTCCCGGAGAACGGTTATCACTTCCTCTGGCTCAGCCGTCTCGGCAAAGCCCGTAAAGCCACGCAGATCCCCGAATACGACCGTGACGTCGCGCCGGTGACTCTCCAGGGGATCCGTGCCTCCCCGCCCTGCGACCACAAGATCCGCCACTTGAGGCGGCAGGAACCGGCGCAGGCGCTCCATTCGCCCGATCTGCTCAACCTGCTCAGTGACGCGCTGCTCGAGACGCTGGTTCCAGGCAGCCAGTTCTCGGGCCTGATCTTGGACAGTGTCGTGCAGCGCCTTGATCCGGAGCATAGACCGGACCCGCGCCAGCAACGCGGCATGGTCAATCGGTTTGGTCAGGTAATCGTCGCCACCAGCGTCGAGGCCATCCACCACGTCCCGTGGGTCCGACTTGGCGGTGACCAGAATGACCGGGATGTGCCGGTGGGCGGCATCAGCCTTGAGTCGGCGGACGGTCTCAATCCCGTCGAGCCTGGGCATCATGATGTCCAGGAGAACCAGATCGGGTTCAAGCTCCGCGACCCGGGTGAGCGCCTCCTCCCCGTCGACGGCCGTCGCAACTTCGTAACCTTGGCTCCGGAGCCGGCGCGTCATCAGGTCGAGGTTCTGCGGCGTGTCGTCGACCGCGAGAATGAGAGGCACGTCACGCATGGCCGTGTGTCCACTTCATGCGAGATACTCCTGAACCTTCGCCAGCAGCTTGCGCGGACTGAACGGCTTGGCGACATAGCCGTCGCAGCCGGCCTCACGCGTCTTCGCCTCGTCGCCCGCGAGGGCATAGGAGGTGACAGCGATGATCGGAATGTCGTGCAGGGCCGGGTTGCTCTTGATGCGCCGAGTGGCGTCATAACCATCCACCAGCGGCAATTGGATATCCATTAGGATCAGGTCGGGCCGGTGTTGCTCAGCTTGGGCTATACCCTCCTCGCCATTGACTGCCTCCAGCACATCGAAGCCTGCCCGCGTGAGCAGATCGCGCAGCATCTTGCGGTTGTGCCAGGTGTCCTCCACCACCAGGATGCGCTTCATCATGCCGCCTCCATGACTTCGCCCGCCTGAAGCGGGATTCTGATCCGGAAGGTGGAACCCTGCCCCGGGGTGGATTCGACAGAGATCGTCCCGCCATGCATCTGAACGATGTGCCGTGAGATCGCGAGCCCCAAACCGGTACCGCCCTTTTGCCGGGTTGAGGAATTGTCAACCTGCTGGAAGGCATCGAAGATCCGCTCCTGGTCGGCCGGAGCGATGCCTGGACCTGTGTCGGTCACGGCCAGCTCCAGCAGGTCACCGATCGCCGTTGCGGCAATAGTGACCCAGCCGGCGTCAGTGAACTTGATGGCGTTTCCGACGAGGTTGAGGAGGGCCTGGGTGAGCCGCCGTTCATCACCCCGCCCAAGCGGGAGATCCTCCGCGATATTGACCTGCACATCGAGGCCCTTGGCCTGAGCGAGCGGCTGAGCGACGGAGACCACGGCCTCAATGACCCCCTGAACGGCATACTCATCAAGCACAAGCGCAAGCTGCCCGGCCTCAATCTTCGACAGGTCGAGCACGTCGTTGATGAGCGCCAGCAGGTGCTGGCCGTTTGCCTGAACGTACTCCAGGATCTCATGGGCCTCACCAGTGACACCCCCATAGACGCCGTCGAGCAGCATCTCCGTATAGCCGAGGACCGCATTCAGAGGAGTGCGCAGTTCGTGGCTCATGTTGGCCAGGAACTGCGACTTGTGCTGGCTGGCAATCTCGAGCTGATGGCTCTTGTCCTCGATTTCGCGGAACAGCCGCGCGTTCTGGATGGCGAGCACCGACTGGTTCGCGAAGGTCTGCATCAGGTCCACGGTTCGCCTGGGAAACTCCGCTTGCTCCCGCCGCATCAGCACGAGCGTCCCGAAGACCCGTTCCGCCCGGACGAGCGGAACGACAAGAACGCTCCGGATACCGGCCTCGACAGCGGCATCGCGCAGCGGCCAGTTCGGCAGTTCCATGATATCACTGACAGCGACAGGGACATGCTGCCGGATTGCACTCCCCATGACCGTCTCAACCTCGAGAATCCGAATGTGGCGGATCCGCTCCGAAAAGACTTGGTCAAGGCCGCTCGCCCGCCATAGAACGAAGGCGCGGTTCGTTCTATCATAACGGAAGAGCCCGCAGGCATCCGCTTGCCCTAGCAGCATCGCCCTGCTTGAGACCAGATCGAGGACCTGGGTCAGGTCAAGGGGTAGAGTCGAGGATGGGCGCGGTAGCTTGGACCATGCGGCAACGCCCCGTTTCCCATCCCCGCTCATCGAACCGGACGTGCGGCGCTACCGCATCCGGCTCTCCGACCAGCTTCATCGCAAGGCCCACGGCGAGGCAGGTCGGGGCAAGCGTTCCAGAGCCAGCACACCGCGTTCACCATGGATCACGTCGTAGGTGAACTGTCGGGTGCCGCGCCCATGCACCTTATGCCGTCGGGCGAGGAAGGCACGCACGCGCTCAGTGACGTACTGGTCCATCCCGCGAAAGGCCGGACGAGATGTTCCATAGGCGAAGTAGTTCGACCAGCCGCACAGGGACCTGTTCAGCGTGTCGCGCACTTCTTCCCATGGTCCAGTGTGGCCGGGCGTCAGCAGGTTGGCGACCTTCGTCTTGAGCCGTTGCACGCTCTTCTTGGACGGGCTCGCGCCCAGATACCGTCGGCCGTTCGCCTTGTAATAGTGAGGCCCGAAC
>NZ_JAMXFI010000023.1:0-89990 GCF_025460875.1 Microvirga yunnanensis | reverse complement strand
ATACGCAATGGTGCTACGGCCTGGCCGCCGTCGACATATCCACAGGCCATTTCGTGCTGAGCGAAACCGACGGCACGGGCCTGTCCGCCGAGATCGCCCGCTTCGAGCCGCGCGAGATCCTGGTGCCCGACGTCATCCACGACGATCCCGACCTCAGGGGCTTCTGGCAGGAGACCCGCGCGTCCATCACGCCGCTGTCCCGCGAGGGCCTCGATCCGGCCTCCGCCGAGCGGCGTCTCAAGGATTATTTCGGGGTCGCGACGCTCGATGCGTTCGGGGCCTTCAGCCCGGCCGAGATCACCGCGGCCGGCAGCGTGCTCTTCTACGTCGAGAAGACGCAGATCGACAGCCGCCCGGCGCTGAACCCGCCCGCCCGGGACGCCTCCGGGGCGGCGCTTGCGATCGACGCCGCCACCCGGGCCAATCTGGAGCTGACCCGCACCCTCTCCGGCGAACGGGCCGGCAGCCTGCTCGCCACCATCGACTGCACGGTGACGCCGGGCGGCGCCCGGCTTCTCGCCGAGCGGCTCGCCGGCCCCCTCACCCATCCGGGCCAGATCCGCGACCGGCAGGATTCGGTCACGGCCCTCGTCGAGACCAACGACCTGCGCGACCGCCTGCGGCGCATCCTCAAGCGCTCGCCCGATCTGGCCCGCGCCCTGTCCCGGCTGAGTCTCGGGCGCGGTGGACCGCGCGACCTGGCCTGCGTGCGCGACGGCCTGTTCGCTGCCCGCGAGTTGGGTCTCGAACTGGCGATCGCCCCCAATCTGCCGGCGGAGCTGGCGGCGGCCGCGCAGGTGCTCCAGGGTCTCCGCACGGACGTGGCCGACCGGCTTGCGGCAGCCCTTGCCGACGACCTGCCCCTGCTCAGGCGCGATGGCGGCTTCATCCGGGCCGGCTTCGACCCCGCTCTCGACGAGCTGCGCGAGTTGCAGCAGGATTCCCGCCGCTTCATCGCGGCCCTTCAGGCGCGCTACGCCACCGAGACCGGCTGCCGCTCCCTGCGCGTCAAGCACAATCACATGATCGGCTACTTCGTGGAGGTGCCGCAGAATGTGGGCGAGGACCTGCTGAAGGAACCGTTCAAGGATATCTTCGTCCACCGCCAGACCATGGCGGGCGCCATGCGCTTCTCGACCCTGGAGCTCGGCGAGCTCGAAGCGAAGATCGCGTCTGCGGCCGACCGGGCGCTGAAGATCGAACTCGCCCTCTTCGACGAGATGGTCCAGGCCCTGCTGGACCTGGCGGGCGACGTGGCGGCGGCGGCCGAGGCCATCGCGGTCATCGACGTGACGGCGGCTCTCGCCGACCTCGCCATGCGACTGGACTGGACGCGGCCCGTCGTCGACACCAGCCTCGCCTTCGCCGTCAAGGGCGGCCGCCACCCGGTCGTCGAGGCCGCCCTCAAGCGCGAGGGCACGCCCTTCATCGCCAACGATTCGGACCTCTCGGGGAAGAGCGCCGGCCACATCCTGCTGATCACCGGTCCCAACATGGGCGGCAAGTCCACCTATCTGCGCCAGAACGCCCTGATCGTGGTGCTGGCCCAGATGGGATCCTACGTGCCGGCCAGGGAAGCCCATATCGGCATCGTCGACCGGCTCTTCTCCCGCGTGGGCGCCGCCGACGACCTGGCGCGGGGCCGCTCGACCTTCATGGTCGAGATGGTGGAGACCGCCGCCATCCTCAACCAGGCGACCGCGCATTCGCTCGTCATCCTCGACGAGATCGGCCGCGGCACCGCCACCTTCGACGGCCTCTCCATCGCCTGGGCGGCCATCGAGCACCTGCACGAGGCCAATCGCTGCCGAGCCCTGTTCGCCACCCATTTCCATGAGCTGACCGCCCTCGCCGAACGGATGCCGCGCATTTCCAACGCGACCCTGAAGGTGACCGAATGGAACGGTGAGGTGGTGTTCCTGCACGAGGTGGTGCCGGGCGCCGCCGACAGGTCCTACGGGCTGCAGGTGGCGCGTCTGGCCGGCCTGCCCGCCCCCGTCGTCGAACGGGCGAAGACGATCCTGAGCGAGTTGGAGAAATCGGACCGCGAGGCGCCCAAGCGGGCCCTTGTCGACGACCTGCCCCTGTTTGCGGCTCCCGTCCGCGCCGAGCCGGCGCCGACTCCGAAGCAGGACGTCCTGCGGGAGGCGCTCGATGCCCTGGATCCCGATGCGATGACGCCGCGCGAGGCGCTCGATGCGCTCTACCGCCTCAAGGCGCAGAGATAGCCGGCGGCATCGGGCAAGGCCGGTCAGGAGACCTGCGGGCTACGCTCGCGTGGGGCTGCGCCGAAAGGGACGAAGGTCACCGTCCGCGCTTCGTCGGGCTCACGCAGCTGCCCGGCCGTGACATAGCCCAAGGCCTCACGGACGCCGCGTTCCGTGTAGGGCTTGGCGATGACCCCCCAGGCCCCGGCGAAATCCTCGGGAATGCGCTTGGTGTTCGCCGTCATGAACAGCACGGTCACCTGGAGCTCGCCCGCCAGGCGGCGCGCCACGTCGACCCCGGTCGGCCCATCGGACAGATGGATATCGACGAAGGCCAGGTCGGGCTTGAGTTCGCGGCCGCGTGCGAGGGCATCCCCGGAGGATGCCGCGATCGCCACGACATCGTGGCCCAGATCCTGCAGCAGGCTTTCGAGCTCGAGCGCGATCAGGATCTCATCCTCGACGACGAGGATACGCAACGGCTTCTCGCTACTCAAACCGGGTCTCCTCCGCGTCGACGGGTATCACGATCTCAGCGCGTGTACCTGGCTCCCTGTCGTGCCAAGTCAACCGCCCCTTCAACTGATGGACCAACATCGTGATCAAGGTTCTTCCAAAACTTCCCTCGGGCGGAGGCGAATGATCGAGGCCGACGCCATCGTCCTCGACGGCGATCTGCACGCCGTTTTCGACCCGCTCGATCGCGATTGTCAATTGGCCCCGGCGCCCGTCCGGAAAAGCATGCTTAACGGCATTGCCCACGACCTCGTTCAGCAGAAGAGCCAGAGCGGCCGCCTTGGCGGCCGGGACGCCGAGGGGCTCCACCTGGAGGTTGAGATCGACCTGTCCGTTCGGCAGGGTCGCGGTCAGGTCGCCGGCGAGTTCCGTGGCGAACTCCTTCAGGTTGAACCGGGTCGTGTCCCCGGCGCCATGGAGGAGCCGGTGCGCCGCCGCGAGCGCGCCGACCCGCTCGGCAAGGTCCTGGAGGACCTTTCGCGCCTCCGGGTCCTGAAGGCGTCGCGCCTTCAGGAGGACCAGGGAGGCGATCATCTGGAGGGAATTCTTGGCCCGATGCTCGACTTCGTGGAGCAGCGCCGTCTTCTGCTCGAGCGCGAGGCGCAGATCCTGGGTCCGGCGCTCGATTTTCTCCTCCATGAACGCGCCCGCTTCGAGACGATCCCGGTCGGATTGCGGCGTCGCGCCGGCGCCGTTCAGCAGCATGGTCACCGAGCGCAGTTGGCCGGTTGCGTCATGGACCGGCGAGAGGGACAGGGTGCTCCAGAACGGGGATCCATCCGTCCGGCGCCCACGGAATGCGGTTTCGAGCGGCTCTCCGCGACGCAGCGCGGCATCGATCGCGCCGACGGAGGCCGGACCCGCATCGGGAGCCTGAAGCAGGTGCCAGCCGCGGCCGAGCACCTCACCGGGAGAATGGCCGGTCAGATCGAAGAAGGCCGGGTTGGCGAAGACGATGGGAGCAGGCGTCCGGCTGGGATCGATCATCAGGACGGGCACCCGCAGGGAGTGGAATGCGGCCCTGAAGGAGGCCTCCTGGGAGTCCCACGGTGCGACGGGGGATTCGGCCAGCATCACGATCTCTGGACGCCGGTCGAGATCTTTTGGACGAACCAAGCTTTCCCGCCTGAGAAGTCTATCTGCCCCATCGATGGTAGAACCCTTGCGCCTGCGCGATTTTTCCGAGGCTCGGCTCGCAACGCAGTAGGACTCAACGCGACGACGGCCGCGGGGTTCCGCTCCCGGTCGACCGGCTCCCCTGCCTGGCAGATCCCAAAGCGCAACACTATCGCGTTTCAGGCAACTGCGTTAACATCTCGGCCGGCAAGGAGATGAAGCCGAATGGTGACGCGCGTTTCCACCGTTGCGTTCGAAGGAATCGAGGCGCGCGCAGTCGATGTGCAGGTCCAGGTCACCCCCGGGTCGGTGACCTTCATGATCGTCGGCCTCACCGACAAGGCGGTGGCGGAATCCCGCGAGCGGGTCCGCTCCGCCCTGATCGCCTCCGGCCTCGCCCTGCCGGCGAAGCGCATCACGGTCAATCTGGCCCCCGCCGATCTGCCGAAGGAAGGCAGCCATTACGACCTGCCCATTGCCCTCGCGGTCATGGCGGCCATCGGGGCCGTCCCGGCGGACGCGCTGAACGGCTTCACGGTCCTGGGCGAACTCGCGCTCGACGGAACGATCACCGCGGTGGCGGGCGCCCTGCCTGCCGCCATGGCGGCCTATGAGCGCGAGCACGGCCTGATCTGTCCCGAGGCCTGCGGGTCCGAAGCCGCCTGGGCCGGCAGCGACATCGAGATCCTGGCGCCGCGCTCCCTGATCCAGCTCGCCAACCATTTCAAGGGCACCCAGGTGATGGCGCGGCCGGAACCGGCCATCCTGCCGGCCACCGGCTCCCTGCCGGACCTGCGCGACATCAAGGGCCAGGAGAGTGCAAAGCGCACCCTCGAGATCGCCGCGGCCGGCGCCCACAACCTGCTCATGAACGGCCCTCCCGGCGCCGGCAAGTCCATGCTCGCCCAGCGCCTGCCGTCCATTCTGCCACCGCTTTCGCCGCGGGAACTGCTGGAGGTGTCGATGATCCAGTCGGTGGCAGGTCTTCTCGCGGACGGCGCTCTCTCGGACCGCCGCCCGTTCCGGGCTCCGCACCACTCGGCCTCCATGGCGGCGCTCGTGGGCGGCGGGCCCAATGCCCGTCCCGGCGAGGCCTCCCTGGCGCATCACGGGGTGCTCTTCCTCGACGAGTTGCCGGAGTTCCAGCCGCAGGTCCTCGATTCCCTGCGCCAGCCGCTGGAGGCCGGCGAGATCCTGATCGCCCGGGCCAATCATCGCGTCACCTACCCGGCGCGCTTCCAGCTCGTGGCGGCGATGAATCCCTGCCGGTGCGGGCAGGCGACCGAGCCGGGCCATGTGTGCCGGCGCCAGCCGAACGAGCGCTGCGTCGCGCAGTACTAGGCGCGCCTGTCGGGCCCGCTCCTCGACCGCATCGATCTCGCCATCGATGTCCCGGCCGTCACGGCGGCCGACCTGATCCTGCCGCCGCCCGTGGAGGGCTCGGCCGAGGCGGCGGCCCGGGTCGCCCGAGCCCGGGAGCGGCAGGCGAAGCGCCATGCGGGCCTGAACCTTGAAGGGGTCGCGACCAATGCGGCCTGCCCGCCGGCTCTCCTGGAGGAGGTGGCGCGGCCCGACCCGGAAGGCCTGTCCCTCATCCGCGACGCCGCCAACGCCATGCGCCTGTCGGCCCGCGGCTTCCACCGCGTGCTCAAGGTGGGGCGCACCCTCGCCGACCTCGACGGGGAGGATCGCGTCCGGCGCATCCACGTGGCCGAAGCCCTGTCCTACCGAGCCCATGCGGACCGGCGCCCCGCGGCCGCCTAGGGCCTTATTCGGCGAAGTGGATCCGGTTTGCCGTCAAAAATGTGGCACAGCAAGGAAGAGAAGAGAGGTGATTCCACGCCAGTGGAAACAGCTCGAGAGGATCTCGTGGGCGCCGCGCGCCGCCTTGCGGGCGCCGGTGCCGATCTCGATATTTTCCACCGGGACGCTTATGTTTTCTGTCACAAAACAGTTTGGAATGGGTTTTATGTCAGGGTTGAAGCGGGACGGCGCCACGGCTGAGTCCTTCCCGGAGGCACGACCCTGTGAGGCAGCGATGAACCTATCTCCGTTGAACGAGGCGGCCGATCGTCCCGTTGGGCCGGGCATGCGCCCGCAGGGCCTGACCCAGTTCATTCCCGGCAAGGACCGGGTCGTGCGCGATTACGGCAACCTCGATCCCGTGCTCGGCCGGATCGGCTCGCTGGAAGTGCGCCTTGCGACCACCGCCAGGGAGATCAGGAGGGCCCAGCGCCTGCGCTTCAAGGTCTTCTACGAGGAGATGTCGGCCTCCCCCGGCGGCGCAGCCCTGATCTCGCGCCGGGACGTGGATGCGTACGATTTCATCTGCGACCACCTTCTCGTGCTCGACCACGATGTGAAGCCTAAGGCCTTCCGCCCGGCCAAACCGAAGGTGATCGGGACCTACCGGCTGCTGCGCCAGGACGTGGCGACCCGGTATGGCGGCTTCTACACCCGCGGCGAATACGACATCGCACCCCTGCTCAAGGCGCATCCCAGTCTGCGTTTCCTGGAGCTCGGCCGCTCCTGCGTGCTCGAGGCCTACCGCACCAGGCGCACCGTCGAGCTGCTCTGGCACGGCATCTGGGCCTATGTCCTCCACCACAAGATCGACGTGATGCTGGGCTGCGCGAGCCTCGAGGGCACCGAGCCGCGGGATCTGGCCCTGCCCCTGAGCTTCCTGCACCATTACGCGGCCGCCCCGGCCGAGTGGCAGGCCCGCGCGCTGCCGGAGCGCTTCACCGCGATGGACATCCTGCCCAAGGACGCCGTCGATCCGAAGGCCGCTCTTCACGCGCTGCCGCCTCTGATCAAGGGCTATCTGCGCCTCGGCGCCACGTTCGGCACGGGCGCGGTGATCGACCGGCAGTTCGGCACCACGGACGTGCTCGTCGTCCTGCCGGTCGCGGCGATCAACCCGCGCTACATCGACCATTTCGGCCCGACGGCGAACCGCCAC
Source organism: Microvirga yunnanensis (assembly GCF_025460875.1). NCBI lineage: Bacteria > Pseudomonadati > Pseudomonadota > Alphaproteobacteria > Hyphomicrobiales > Methylobacteriaceae > Microvirga > Microvirga yunnanensis. Next base: position 83,189 of record NZ_JAMXFI010000023.1, on the reverse strand, counting down.
GCGGCCTGAAGGCTCACGCCGCGACGGCGCGGCGCCACTCCTCACGCACGTCCGGGTCCTCTTCTCGCTCCAGGCGCCCGGCCGCATGGCGAGCGGCCGTTTCCGGCGGGAGCAGCCGGCCGATGGCCCAGACGGCCATGGCGCGCACCAGGGGCGAGGCATCGTCGAGGAGGCGCAGGGCCTCGTCGGCCAGGTCCGCATCGCCCGAGTTGCCGATGGCGACGAGCACGTTGCGGATGAAGCGGTCGCGGCCGGTGCGCTTGATCGGGGTGCCGGCGAAGCGGGTGCGGAAGGCCGGGTCGTCGAGCCGCGCCAGCTCCTTGAGCGGCAGCGAGGCCAGATCCTCCCTCTGAACGAGCCGCGCCTCCCGTCCCGCCTGGGCGAATTTGTTCCACGGGCAGACCGCGAGGCAATCGTCGCAGCCGAAGATGCGGTTGCCGATGCCCGGCCGCAGCTCCTCCGGAATATGCCCCTTGTGCTCGATGGTGAGATACGAGATGCAGCGGCGCGCATCGAGCTGATAAGGCGCGGGAAAGGCCTTGGTCGGGCAGACGTCGAGGCAGCGCCGGCACGAGCCGCAGCGGTCGCGCTCGGGCTCGTCCGCCGGCAGCTCCGCCGTGGTGAAGATGGCACCCAGGAACAGCCAGTCGCCGAACTCCCGCGAGACCACGACCGTGTGCTTGCCCTGCCAGCCGAGACCGGCCGCCTCCGCGAGCGGCTTTTCCATCACGGGCGCCGTGTCGACGAAGACCTTCACGTCGGACGAGGCCTTCGCGGCGAGAAAGCCCGCCGCCTCCTTGAGCTTGCCCTTGATCACGTCGTGGTAGTCGCGGTTGCGGGCATAGACCGAGATGTAGCCGCGATCCTTGTCAGCCAGTTCGGCCAGCGGGTCCCTGTCGGGGCCGTAGTTCAGCCCGAGCAGGATGATGCTGCGCACTTCGGGCCACAGGGCCCGCGGGTCGGCGCGGCGCTCCGCCGTCTCGGCCATCCAGTCCATCGACCCGTGATGGCCGGCCGCGAGCCAGGCGTTGAGCCGCTCGGGCGCCAGCGGGATCGCGTCGGGCCTGGCGATGCGGACCGCCTCGAAGCCGAGCGCCGTCGCACGCGCGATGAACGCCTGCTTGAGAGCCGCGCCGTCTAGAAATCCAGGTTGTCGTAATGCTCCGCCGGCGCCATCCCCGGCACCCGGTCCGCGAGGAGCGCGCGGAAGGACGGCCGGGACTTGATCCTGGCGTACCAATGCTTCGCTGTTTCGTCCTCGTCCCATGGCACGTCGCCGAGATAATCCACCACCGACAGATGGGCGGCCGCCGCCAGATCCGCATAGGTCATCTGGTCGCCGGCCAACCAATTCCGCTGGGAAATCAGAAAACCGATATATTTGAGATGGTATCGCACATTGGTCTGGGCGGCGCGAATCGCCCCCATGTCGGGCGGGCCGCCACCCAGCTCGATGGGCATGAACCGCTTATAGATCTTTTCCGTGGCGAGATAGTCCGAGACCTCGCCGTGGAACTTCACCAGGAACCAGTCGAGCAGGCGGCGGACCTCGACCCGCGGCAGGAGATCCCGCGGCAGGAAGCGCCGGTCCCGCAGATCCTCGCCCCGCGTCTCGTCGATGTACTCCGCAAGACCCATGGGCCCTGCGACGGCGATCCCGTTATCGTCGACGAAGAGCGGCAGGTTTCCGGCCGGGTTGATCTCGAGATAGGCAATGCGCCGGTCCCACGGCTTCTCCTCGATCACATCCGGCTCGAGGCCGAGCTCCGCGAAGACGAGGCGCGCGAACCGCGACTGCGGACAGAACGGGTAAGAATGCAGGATGGCCATGAATCTATGAGTGATGCGAAACAGGCGGCGAGAATAAGGCCGTGCTTCGTTAAGGGTTGGTAAGGAATATTGGTGAATCTCATGTCCGTGATGCACAAGGGTCACGCTGACAGCGCAAACCTTGCTTGACAGACACGGCCTGCTCCCGCATCTGGCGCCGTTTTCAGGATTTTCAACGATGTCGCAAATCATCGAGGCGCTCTTTCTCGGCCTCATCGAAGGCTTGACGGAATTTCTTCCGGTCTCCTCCACGGGCCATCTGCTCCTCGTCGGCCACTTTCTCGGCTTCGAGTCGACGGGCAAGACCTTCGAAGTCCTGATCCAGCTCGGCGCGATCCTGGCGATCCTGTCCGTGTACTTCAACAAGCTCTGGTCCATCGCCCGGGCCCTGCCGCACGATCCGATGGCGCGCCACTTCGTCGTCGGCGTCCTCATCGCCTTTTTGCCGGCGGCCGTGATCGGCGCGGCGCTGCACGGCTTCATCAAGGAGGTGCTCTTCGATCCCTGGATCGTGTGCACGACCCTGATCGTCGGCGGCTTCGTGCTTCTCGCCATCGACCGCCTGCCGCTCGAAGCGACCAAGACCGACGCGACCCGCTTTCCGCTCTCGATGTACTTCAAGATCGGCCTCATCCAGTGCGCCGCCATGGTTCCCGGCGTCTCGCGGTCCGGCGCGACCATCGTGGGCGCCATGCTGATGGGCGCCTCGAAGCGCGCGGCGGCCGAGTTCTCGTTCTTCCTCGCCATGCCGACCATGGCCGGGGCCTTCGCGTACGACCTCCTGAAGAACTACAAGTTCCTCTCCGCCAACGATGCGGCGATCATCGGGGCGGGCTTCCTCTCCGCCTTCGTCGCGGCGCTCCTGGTGGTGAAGCTGCTCCTGGACTACGTGTCTCGCCACGGCTTCACGCCCTTCGCCTATTGGCGAATCCTCGTGGGTGCAGCCGGCCTTGCCGGCCTGATCGTCTACGGCTGAGCGATGCCCACGCGCGACGAGGCCCTGGCGGTCACCCTCTCCATCGCGGTTGCCCTGCTGATGGTGGTCCTCGCGGTCGTCGCGGGGGCGAGCGCCGGGCCGGCGCCGACGGCCGAGGCCGGGCCGCCCGATCCCGCCTGTGTCGAATGGACCGACAGCTGCGTGGTCTGCTCCCGGGCGCCGGGCGGCCTCGCCTGCTCGACGCCGGGGATCGCCTGCACGCGGGGCGCGCCGCGCTGCCTGCGGCGCTAGAGCATCGGACGTGACCCAGAGGGCCGCGTCAGCGAAAAGTGGATCCACTTTTGGGATCGGATCCGATGCTCTCTTCCTTGAGGGGCGCATCGTTCGGGGCGGGCCCAGCGGGCCGCGCCAGCGACCCGAAGGGCCGCGCCAGCGAATACCGAGTCCACTTTTCGCTGACGCGGCCCGCTGGGTCCGCACGATGCGCTAGCGGATTTCGACGAATCGACCGCCCCCCTTCCCGACCCCGCCACGGCCTGACCGGGCTTGTCCCGGTCGTCCCGATCCGGTGAGGCTCGGCGCTTTCCATTATCGGGATCACCGGCACGAGGCCGGCGATGACGTCGAGCGCCACCAGGCAGGACACCCTACGGGATCATCAAGACACCCTACGGGATCGTCTTGTCCGGGTAGCGGCACAGGTCGTTGACCGGGCAGCGCCAGCATTCGGGCCGGCGGGCCTTGCAGATGTAGCGGCCGTGCAGGATCAGCCAGTGATGGGCGTGGAGCCGGAACTCGTCCGGGATCAGAGCCTCGAGCGCCTCCTGCGTCTCCAGGGGCGTCCGGGTGATCGCCAGCGGCAGCCGGTTGGTGACCCGGAAGATGTGCGTGTCGACCGCCACGCGCGGATCCCCGAAGGCGATGTTGACCACGACGCTCGCGGTCTTGCGCCCGACCCCCGGCAGGGTCTCCAGGATCTCGACGGAATTGGGGACCTCGCCGCCGAACTCCTCCACGAGGCGCCGGGCCGCCGCGATCACGTTCTTCGCCTTGGTGTTGAAGAAGTTCAGCGTCCGGATATGCTCGCGCAGTCCCTCCTCGCCGAGGTCGAGCATCCTCTGCGGCGTATCGGCGACGGGGAACAGCGCCTTCGTCGCCTTGTTGACGCCCACGTCTGTCGCCTGCGCGGAGAGCGCCACGGCGACCAGCAGCGTATAAGGGTTCGTGTAGTCGAGCTCGCCCCGGGGCTCCGGATTGGCTGCGTGCAGGCGCCGGAAGATCTCGACCATCGTGGCCCGGTCGACGGGCTTCGGGGTGCGCGCCTTCAGGACCCGGCCGACCGCCTTCGCCGGGACGGCGGGCTTGGTCCTGGGCTTGGCTCTGGGCTTGGACCTGGGCTCGGACCCGGGCTCGGCCCCGGACTCGGCTTTCGGCTTGGAATCGCGGCGGCGGGCAGGCTTCAGATCGGACATTTCTGCGTTATACTTGAGGCATGACCAGCGGCAAGGCGACAGATGGCGGGATCGACCGATTCGAGCAGCCGGTGTTTTCGGCCGTGATTCGCCCGCACCGGTCCCTGAGCCCGCAGGGGTTCAGGATTGTCATGGTGCTGGTCTGCCTCGTCTCGGTGGTGGCGAGCCTGCCCTTCGTGATCATGGGCTTCTGGCCGGTCGCCGGCTTCTTCGGCCTCGATTTCCTCGGACTCTACATCGCCTTCCGGGTCAGCTACCGCCAGGGGGAGGCCTTCGAACTCCTGGAGCTGACCCCGATCCGCCTCCTGTTCCGCAAGGTCAGTCCCCGCGGCGAGGTAAGGGACTGGCAGTTCAACCCGCTCTGGACCCGGCTCGACCGCCAGATCGACGACGAATACGGCATGCAGCACCTCTCCCTGACGTCCCGCAACAGGCAGGTCGAGATCGCCCGTGACCTGTCCCCGCCCGAACGCGAGACCCTGGCGGAGGCCCTCGGCCGGGCCCTGGCGGACGTGAAACGGGGTCATTGAGACAACTCCAGCACCTGGAGGCCCGCAGCCGTTTGGCTGCGAGCCTGAAGCGGGATCGAGGGTGACGCGCACCCCACCCTCCCCGTCATGGCCGGGCTTGTCCCGGCCATCCCGATGGTCCGAAGCGCCGCGCCCTTCCGATCGGGATCACCGGCACAAGGCCGGTGATGACGTGGAGGGGGACAGACCGGGCGGAAGGTGCCATGACGTGCGGACGTGGCCCAACGGGCGGAGGACGACGGAGCGGCCGCGGGATGGCGGCCGGGCGGCTGTCGGCGGCATCCGATCCGGGGTTCAAAGGGCCCCGTGGAAAGGCGCGCGAGCGTCACAGAAATCGGGTGTCACCCCCCTGCCCGGCCCGCTAGGATGAGCGTCAATCAGGATGACAGCCATGCTCGATACCTTGCGCGACATCACCATCGAACCGGGCGCGATCACCGTGCCGGACGAGCCCCATTCCGACTACGAGCGGGTGCGCCGGATCATCGCGTTCATCTCGCAGCGCTGGCGCGACCAGCCCTCTCTGGAAGCCATCGCCGACCATGTGGGGCTCTCCACCACCCATGTGCACCATCTCTTCCGTCGCTGGGCGGGCCTGAGCCCGAAGGCCTTCCTGCAGGCCCTGACCCTCGACAACGCCAAGGCGCTGCTGGCCGATTCCGCCAGCGTGCTCGACGCCACCTACGAGGTCGGCCTGTCGGGACCGGCCCGGCTACACGACCTGTTCGTCACCCATGAGGCCATGACGCCGGGGGACTACAAGGCGGGCGGACAGGGGCTGACCATGCGGTACGGCTTCCACCCCTCGCCCTTCGGCGAGGCGGTGCTGATCGCCACCGACCGGGGGCTGGCGGGACTCGGCTTCGTCGATGACGGCGATCGGCCGGCGGCGCTCGCGGACCTGACCCGCCGCTGGCCCAGGGCCACCTACCTGGAGGACGAGGCCGCCACCGCGCCGCTGGCGCGACGCATCTTCAACCCGTCGCAATGGCAGGCGGAGCAGCCCCTGCGGGTGGTGCTGATCGGCACGGATTTCGAGGTGCGGGTCTGGCAGACCCTCCTGCGCATCCCCCGCGACCGGGCCACCACCTATTCCGACATCGCCCGCCATATCGGCCGGCCCTCCGCATGCCGGGCTGTCGGCGCGGCGGTGGGCAAGAACCCGGTCTCCTTCGTGGTCCCCTGCCATCGGGTGCTCGGCCGCTCCGGAGCCCTGACCGGCTACCACTGGGGCTTGACCCGCAAGCAGGCGATCCTGGGCTGGGAGGCCGGGCAGGCCTTCGGCACGGCGGCTTGAAGCATCGGACGTGTCATCGAATCCACGCCCGATGCTTCAAGCTTTTGTTGTGGAGCATCTTTTCACGCAAAACCGGTTCCCACTTTTGCGTCCGATGCTCGAGCGCATCGGGCATCCCCGGATCCGTCCTCAGACGCGCCCCGCGCCGTCTCAGGGGCTGCCCCGGAGGCTCTGGCCGCCAGGCTCCCGCCGCGACAGGGCCGCGGTGCTCGGCGGCAGCACCGCGCATTGGGTGACGTGGAACACGCTGTTGTCGACCTTCTGGTAGGCGCGCCCGCACCAATGCCCCCCGCCGGTCTGGCCGGTGTCGCCGAGCAGGGCCCGGTACTGGATCGTGTAGCCCGGCACCTCGACCCATTCGCCGTCGACCAGCATCTCGACCCCCGTCGGGGTCACCCGGTAGGGCGCCGGCCGGCAATCCTGGTCGTTGCAGCAGCTGTTGCCCCACGAATCGGTCAGATGCGAGTAGATGTCGTGGGACCAGGCCGGGAGGCTCCCGGCCAACAGGAGAAGGATCGCGGAAAGGGAAAGCCTGGTCGACATGGGCCGCTTCCATGAAGGCAGGGGGACGGCGCTCGCCAGGGCGCCGAGCGAACACCACGGAGGCTCATCTTAGCGCAGGAGCGGACCTGGACACTAGGGGTGAGCCCCTCCGGTCATCACCGGGCTTGTCCCGGTGATCCCGACCGCTTGGAACGCCGCGGTCTGCCGATCGGGATGGCCGGGCCCGGCCCGGCCATGAGATTGCGGGCCATCATGCAGGATTGGAACCGCGTCTCCGTGCGGTTCTGGCTGCAGGTCTATGGCATCCTCACCGGGAAACAGGCGGGCTCTCCTCGGGCTCCCTCGGGAATTGCCGGCTGCCCTCGGGGATGACCACGCCCTTGAGCTTGCGCGAGGTCCAGATGTGGACGGCGCCGGTCAGGTCGACCGGCTCGTCGAGGGACCCGCCCTTGATGCTGATCTCGTCCTCCCGCTCCCGGTCCCCATGCCAGACCCGCGACCCGCAATCCGGGCAGAAGAAGCAGGTCAGGGTTCCGCCGCTGTCGGTCGCCCGGGTCCAATGGCCGAGCCGGCCGGACAGGAGCCTGACCTCGGCGCTGCGGGCCGCGACCGAGATCCCGAAGGCCGAGGCCGACTGCTTCTGGCACTCCCGGCAGTGGCAGACATAGATCTCGCGCGGCTCGCCGGTCAGCTCGTACCGCACCTGGCCGCACTGGCAGCCGCCCTTGAGGGAATAGGCTTCCATGATCGTTCCTCTCCTCGCCGTCAGGCAGAGATAGCGCGGACGATCCCGCCGTCGCCCTCCTGCCGTCTCATGGTTCGGCTGGCGTCGGGCCGGCAAGCTCCGCCATGGCAGCCATGCAACAGGGGCGGACTCCGACGAAATGAGGCAATCTGGCTGCGAGGATTGTCTTGCAGCGTCGAAAACCCCTTCTTATATCAGCGCCAGCATGGGGAACGGCTCGGGTTGGGCCGCCCCCGGCAAGTCAGTCATCAACATGTAAGCCATGGGCCGAGCTGCTTTCAGGGCTCGGCGGTCTGCTTGAAAGTGAGGGATCCCGCCATGGGTAAGGTCATCGGTATCGACCTCGGCACCACCAATTCCTGCGTCGCTGTCATGGAAGGCACGACGCCCAAAGTCATCGAAAACGCGGAAGGCGCCCGGACGACCCCGTCCATCGTGGCCTTCACGGACGAAGGCGAGCGCCTCGTCGGCCAGCCGGCCAAGCGCCAGGCGGTCACGAACCCGTCGCGCACCTTCTTCGCCATCAAGCGCCTGATCGGGCGCACCTTCGACGATCCCATGACCAAGAAGGACATGGGCCTCGTCCCGTATCACATCATCAAGGGTCCCAACGGCGACGCCTGGGTCGAGGCCGACGGCAAGCAGTATTCGCCCTCGCAGATCTCCGCCTTCACCCTGCAGAAGATGAAGGAGACCGCCGAGTCCTATCTCGGGCAGCCGGTCACCCAGGCGGTGATCACGGTTCCGGCCTACTTCAACGACGCCCAGCGTCAGGCCACCAAGGACGCCGGCAAGATCGCCGGCCTCGAGGTCCTTCGCATCATCAACGAGCCGACCGCGGCCGCCCTGGCCTACGGTCTGGACAAGAAGCAGACCGGCATGATCGCGGTCTACGACCTCGGCGGCGGCACCTTCGACGTGTCGGTCCTCGAGATCGGCGACGGCGTGTTCGAGGTGAAGTCCACGAACGGCGACACCTTCCTGGGCGGCGAGGACTTCGACATGCGCCTGGTCGAGTACCTGGCGGCCGAGTTCAAGAAGGAGCAGGGCATCGACCTGACCAAGGACAAGCTCGCCCTGCAGCGCCTGAAGGAAGCCGCCGAGAAGGCCAAGATCGAGCTCTCCTCCGCGTCGCAGACCGAGATCAACCTGCCCTACATCACGGCTGACGCCTCCGGTCCGAAGCACCTGGCCCTCAAGCTCTCGCGCGCCAAGTTCGAGCAGCTCGTGGACGATCTCGTGCAGAAGACCATCGAGCCCTGCCGCAAGGCCCTCAAGGATGCCGGCATCTCGGCGGGCGACATCGACGAGGTGGTCCTCGTGGGCGGCATGACCCGCATGCCGAAGATCCAGGAGGTCGTGAAGACCTTCTTCGGCAAGGAGCCCCACAAGGGCGTGAACCCGGACGAGGTCGTGGCCATCGGGGCGGCGATCCAGGCCGGCGTGCTCCAGGGCGACGTGAAGGACGTGCTGCTCCTCGACGTGACCCCGCTGTCGCTCGGCATCGAGACGCTCGGCGGCGTGTTCACCCGCCTGATCGACCGCAACACGACGATCCCGACCAAGAAGAGCCAGGTGTTCTCGACCGCGGAAGACAACCAGAACGCGGTGACCATTCGGGTCTTCCAGGGCGAACGCGAGATGGCCGCGGACAACAAGCTGCTCGGCCAGTTCGACCTCGTGGGCATTCCGCCGGCCCCCCGCGGCGTGCCGCAGATCGAGGTGACCTTCGACATCGACGCGAACGGCATCGTGAACGTCACGGCGAAGGACAAGGCGACCGGCAAGGAGCACCAGATCCGCATCCAGGCCTCCGGCGGCCTGTCCGACACTGACATCGAGAAGATGGTGAAGGACGCCGAGGCTCACGCCGAGGAAGACAAGAAGCGCCGCGAGGTCGTCGAGGCCAAGAACCAGGGCGAGAGCCTGATCCATGCCACCGAGAAGTCCATGACGGAATACGGTGACAAGGTCGGCGAGTCCGACCGGCAGGGCATCACGACCGCCATCGACGCGCTGCGCCAGGCTCTGGCCGGCGACGACGCCGAGGTGATCAAGGCCCGGACCACGGACCTGATGCAGGCCTCCATGAAGCTCGGCGAGGCCATGTACGCCGCCCAGGCGGGTGCTGGCGAAGGCGGCGAGCAGCCCGAGGGCGAAGCCGCGAGCAAGGACGACGTCATCGACGCCGACTTCCAGGAAGTCGACGAAGGCGACAAGAAGAAGCGCGCCTAAGACGATGGCCCTTCTCTGACGAATCCGGCACCCGGTTTCATGACCGGGTGCCGTTTTCATGAAACGAGCTTCAAAACATCCATGACCGATCGAACGACCGCTTCTTCGCACGATGCGCTAGAGCATCGGACCCAAAAGTGGACACCACTTTTGGGATCGACCCGATGCTCCAGCTCCTGGCCGGCGCATCGTTCCTCACGAAAAACCGGACCCACTTTTCCGTACGATGCGCTGGCAAAGGCTTCCGGAGCCTTTTCCCGTGCAGCGCAGGCGAAACGATCCGGCAGAATGACGGAGCGGCCCACCGCTCCGAGGGGCGCCTGACATGTCCAAGCGCGATTATTACGAGGTTCTCGGCGTCTCGCGGACCGCCACGGAAGCGGAGATGAAATCCGCCTTCCGCAAGCTCGCGATGCAGTATCACCCGGACCGCAATCCGGGCGATCACGAGGCCGAGGTCAAGTTCAAGGAGCTGAACGAGGCCTATCAGACCCTGTCCGACGGCCAGAAGCGCGCGGCCTACGACCGCTTCGGCCATGCGGCCTTCGCCAATGGCGGCGGGCCCGGCGGCGGCCCGGGCTTCGGCGGTGACTTCTCCGACTTCATGTCGGACATCTTCGAGAATTTCTTCGGCGAGGCCGGGCGCGGCGGGCGCGGGCGCGGCACCGGCGGGCGCGAGCGCGGCGCCGACATGCGCTACAACCTCGAGATCTCCCTGGACGAGGCCTTCAACGGCAAGACCGCCGAATTGAAGATCCCGACCTCGATCACCTGCGAGTCCTGCTCGGGCTCCGGCGCGAAGCCGGGCTCCAAGCCCAAGGCCTGCCCGACCTGCGGGGGCGCCGGCCGGGTACGGGCGACGCAGGGGTTCTTCTCCATCGAGCGCACCTGCCCCAACTGCCACGGACGCGGCGAGGTGATCGACGATCCCTGCGCCCAGTGCGGCGGCGCGGGCCGCGTCACCCGGGAGCGCACGCTCTCGGTCAACATCCCGGCGGGCGTCGAGGACGGCACGCGCATCCGGCTCGCCGGCGAAGGCGAGGCCGGCCTGCGCGGCGGGCCTGCGGGCGATCTCTACATCTTCCTGTCCCTGAAGCCCCATCCGTTCTACCAGCGCGACGGGGCGGACCTGTTCTGCCGGGTGCCGATCTCCATGGTGACGGCGGCGCTGGGCGGAGAGTTCAGCGTGCCGACCCTGAGCGGCGCCGACGCCCTCGTGAAGGTGCCCGAGGGAACCCAGACCGGCAAGCAGTTCCGCCTGAAGGGCAAGGGCATGCCGGTGCTGCGCTCGCGGGACGTGGGCGACCTCTACATCCAGGTCGTTGTGGAAACCCCGCAGAAGCTCACCAAGCGTCAGCGCGAGCTCCTGATGGAGTTCGATCAGGAGTGCTCCAAGGAAAACCATCCTGAAAGTTCGGGATTTTTCTCGCGCTTCCGGGAGTTTATCGATGGCTTGGGCGGATCAACTTAACTGGACGGTCGTTTTCCTCAACGCATCGTGCGGAAAAGGCGGATCCGGTTTTTCCGCTCTAGACGATGCGCACGTTAAATGAGAAGCATCGGACAAATCCCGGACGTGGCCTCCACGTCCGGGTCCGAGGCTTCGGGGTTCTAAACAGCCAGCGTGATGCGCCGCGCAAGGGGTCTTCTCAGTGCACCAGTCGTTCCAACGGCCCACCGCCCGGAAAATTCCCCTCAAGAAGGATCGCTTCGCTGACGAAGCCCGCTTCCTGAGATCCTGGCTCGAGCGGCCGCTCGTCGTGGGAGCGGTCACGCCCTCCGGCAAGATCCTGGCGCGGACCATGGCGTCCTTCGTCGATCCTCGCATCCCCGGCCCCGTCATCGAGCTCGGCCCGGGCACCGGCCCGGTGACCGATGCCCTGATCCGGCGCGGGGTGGCTCAGGAGCGGCTCGTCCTCATCGAGTACAATCCCGAGTTCTGCCAGCTCCTGAAGCGCCGCTTCCCGAAGGCGACGATCATCCAGGGCGACGCCTACGACCTCAAGGAAACCCTCGGCGACATCCTGAAGGAGCCGGCGGCCGCCACCGTGTCGAGCCTGCCGCTCTTCACCAAGCCCATGGACCAGCGCCTGGAGCTCCTGGAGACCGCCCAGGGCCTGATGCATCCGAGCGCGCCCTTCATCCAGTTCACCTACGCGGTGGTGCCGCCGATCCCGGCGCGGTCGCCGCATTACCGGTCCAAAGCCTCCAACCGGATCTGGCGCAACCTGCCCCCGGCCCGAGTCTGGGTCTACAACAAGGTCAACCATCCATGAGCGCCGCGATGTCTCTTCCGACGAATCCCGTCCCCGCAGGAGACATTCGCGACAAGCTCATCATCGGCCTCGACCTCCCGTCCGTGGAAGAGGCCCGCGCCGTCGTCGAGCGCATCGGCGAGGCCGGCACCTTCTACAAGATCGGCTACCAGCTCGCCTATGCGGGCGGCTTCGAATTCGCCCGCGAGCTGATCGGCCAGGGCAAGAAGGTCTTCCTCGACCTCAAGCTCCACGACATCGGCAACACCGTGGAGGAAGGCGTCCGCTCGGTGGCGCGCCTCGGCGTCACGTTCCTGACCGTCCACGCCTATCCCCAGACCATGCGGGCGGCGGTGGCCGGGAGGGCCGGCTCCTCCCTCAAGATCCTCGCCGTGACCGTGCTCACGTCCTACGACGACAACGATCTCGCCGAGGCGGGCTATGCTCCCGGGCCGGCCGCCGACCTCGTCGCCCGCCGGGCCGGACAGGCGCGCGATCTCGGCATCGACGGCATCGTCTGCGCGGCGACGGAAGCCGAGCGCGTGCGCACGGTCGTCGGGCCCGACCGGCTCATCGTCACGCCGGGCATCCGGCCCGCGGGCGCGGACGCGGGCGATCAGAAGCGCGTCGTGACGCCCGCCGAGGGGATCCGGCTCGGCGCCGACCACCTAGTGGTGGCCCGTCCCATCGTCAAAGCGGCCAATCCGCGTGCCGCTGCGGAAGCGATTGTCCGGGAAATCGCCGGCGTGAAGGCTTGACGCTCGGACGCCTCTGGCGTTCGCTGCGCGTCCCGACAATCAAGAGGAGCGCCCATGCCCAAAGGCTATGTCATTGCCCGCGTGACCGTCACGAACCCTGAAGCCTACGCGGAATACGCCAAGGGCGCCACGGAGGCGATCCGCCAGTATGGCGGGCGGGCGCTGGTGCGCGGCGGCGCCTACGAGGCGCTCGAGGGCGAGGCGCGCGCCCGCAACGTGGTGATCGAGTTCGACTCGGTGGAGCAGGCCCGGACCTATTACCACTCGCCGGAATACCAGGCGGCCAAGGCCAAGCGCGAGGGCGCCTGCGTGGCGGAATTCGTTCTCGTGGAAGGAGCCTGAAGCGATGAAGGGCTATTGGATCGGCCGCGTCGATGTCTCGAATCCCGACGCCTACCAGAACTACGTGAAGGCCAATGCGGTCCCGTTCGCCAAATACGGCGCCCGCTTCCTGGTGCGCGGCGGCGCCTATCGGGTCGCCGAGGGCGAGGCCCGCGCCCGCAACGTGGTGATCGAGTTCCCGACCTACGAGGCGGCCCTGGAATGCTGGGACTCGCCCGAATATCAGGCGGCAAAGGCCGAGCGCGACGGCCATGCGGTGGCCGACATCATCATCATCGAGGCCTATGAGGGCCCGCAGCCGGGTTAGTGCCCGTCATGGCCGGGCCTGTCCCGGCCATCCCGCTCGTCCGAAGCGCCGAGCTTTCCGGACCGGGATCACCGGCACGAGGCCAGTGATGACGTGACGGGGCTGCATTCGTCGCCCCGGACTTGCGGGTCGCGGGGTGAGGTCGGGAGAACAACCTCGACGCTTCTCAGCCCCACCCGAAGCGGCTATACCCGGAGCCCGTAACAGCAGGAGAGCGGCATGAGCGAGATGCGACTCGTCGTGGTGGGCGCAGCCGGACGCATGGGGCGCATGCTCATCAAGACCGTGGCCGAGACCGAGGGCTGCACCCTCGTCGGCGCCATCGAGCGGGAGGGCTCCCCGGCGCTCGGGCACGACGCCGGTCTGCTCGCCGGCATCGGGCTGCTCGACGTGGACGTGACCGACGATCCGCTCGCCGTCTTCGCCCAGGCCGACGGCGTCCTCGACTTCACCGCGCCCGCCGCCACGACGGCCTTCGCGGCCCTCGCCGCACAGGCGCGCATCGTCCACGTGATCGGCACCACCGGCCTGCAGGAGGCCGATTTCGTCAGGCTGGAAGCGGCCGCGCGCCATGCGCGCATCGTCCAGTCCGGCAACATGTCGCTCGGCGTGAACCTGCTCGCCGGCCTCGTGCGCAAAGTGGCCGCGACGCTGGGCGAGGATTTCGACATCGAGATTCTGGAAATGCACCACCGCATGAAGGTGGATGCGCCCTCGGGCACCGCGCTGCTCCTGGGCGAAGCCGCCGCCGAGGGGCGACAGATTTCCCTGAAGGAGCGTTCCGTGCGCAGCCGCGACGGGCATACCGGCGCCCGCACGCCCGGCGATATCGGTTTTGCGACGCTTCGCGGGGGTTCTGTGGTCGGCGAGCATTCGGTGATCTTCGCCGGCCAGGGCGAGCGCCTGGAGCTGGCGCACCGGGCCGAGGACCGGAGCATCTTCGCCCGCGGGGCCGTCAGGGCCGCGCTTTGGGGCTTCGACAAGAAGCCCGGCTATTACACCATGGCCAATGTCCTTGGCCTCGATCGGCTCTAAATCACGCCCCACCCTTCTTTTTCGGAGACGCCGCGACATGAACCGCCTTCTCGTCCTTGCACGCCACGGCCAGAGCGAATGGAACCTCAAGAACCTGTTCACCGGCTGGAAGGATCCGGGGCTGACCGCCCTCGGCATCGAGGAGGCGCGCAACGCCGGCCGCCGGCTCAAGGAGATGGGCGTCCAGTTCGACGTGGCCTTCACGTCCGACCTCTCCCGCGCCCAGGCGACCTGCAAGCTGATCCTCGAGGAGATCGGCCAGCCTGACCTGAAGACCATCGCGAACCAGGCACTGAACGAGCGCGATTACGGCGACCTCTCGGGCCTCAACAAGGACGACGCCCGCGCCCGTTGGGGCGAGGAGCAGGTCCATGTCTGGCGCCGCTCCTACGACGTGCCGCCGCCCGGCGGCGAGAGTCTGAAGGACACGGTGGCCCGCGTGCTGCCCTATTACATCCGCGAGATCCTGCCCCGGGTCATGCGTGGGGAACGCGTCCTGGTCGCCGCCCACGGCAATTCCCTGCGCGCCCTCGTGATGGTGCTCGACGGCCTGACCTCCAAGACGATCCCGAGCCTCGAGCTCGCGACGGGCATCCCGCTGGTCTACACCCTCAACGAGGACACCACCGTCGCCGGCAAGCAGGTGCTGGAGGGGTAAGGGACGCTTCGATCGTGCTGCCCCCTGTCACGTCATGGCCGGGCCCGTCCCGGCCATCCCGATCGCTTGCGGCGCTGTGCTCCACCGCGTCGGGATCACCGGCACAAGGCCGATGATGACCACAGATGGCATGGATCAGGATAGACGATGTCCTCCCTTCCCCTCGCGCCCGGCCTGACTTATTACCCCGACTATCTCGACCGTGCGGCCCAGGAGCGGCTGCTGGAATCCCTGCGCGGGATCACCCGCCAGGCGCCGCTCTACAGTCCGCGCATGCCACGCACGGGAAAACCCTTCTCGGTGCGCATGACCAATGCCGGCCGGCTCGGATGGGTCTCGGACGTGAACGGCTACCGCTACCAGCCGACCCATCCCGAGACCGGCCGGCCCTGGCCGGCCATGCCCGAGCAGGTGCTGCGCGCCTGGGAAGAGCTGAGCGGCTATCCGCACCCGCCCGACGCCTGCCTGATCAATTTCTACGAGCCGGCCGCCCGCATGGGCCTGCACCAGGACCGGGACGAGGAGGAGTTCGACGCTCCCGTCGTGTCCCTGTCCCTCGGCGACACGGCCCTGTTCCGCTATGGCGGCCTCGAGCGCAGGGACCCGACCCGCTCCGTCAAGCTCCGCTCCGGTGACGCGATCGTGTTCGGCGGTCCCGCGCGGCTGATCTATCATGGCATCGACCGGCTGGTGCCGGGAAGCGCGGACCTGCTGCCGCAGGGCGGGCGTCTCAATCTCACCTTGCGCAAGGTCGAGAAGCCGCTCTAGAGCATCGGACCCAAAAGTGGACCCACTTTTGGGATCGATTCCGATGCTCCACTCTTGGCTGGCGCATCGTTGAGTGCGAAAACCGGATCCACTTTTCGCTGACGCGGCCCTCTGGGTCCGCACGATGCGCTAGCCTTCTGCGTACGAACCTCGCACATTTCCTGGAGGGGCATCCATGAAAGCCTTCGCAGCCGCCGCTCTCGGCATCCTCCTGTCGGTCCAGGCCGCCTTCGCGGCCGATCCCGTTTTTCCGCCAGCGTCCCGCATCGGCATCGTCCCACCCGAGGACATGATCGTCTCGAAGCGCTTCAGCGGGTTCGAGAGCGAGGAGAAGGCCGCGGCCATCACCTTCGTGGAAATGCCCGCCGCGGCCTACGGGCAGCTGGTCGGCGGCCTCACCAGGGACGCCCTGAAGCGCCAGGGCATGAGCGAGACGTCGCGCGAGACCCTGAAGCTCGGCTCCAGGACGGGCGTGCTGGTCGGCGGCACCATGGGCGGGCCCGTGCAGGGCCGCAAATGGGTGATGGCGGTCAAGGACGAGGACCTCACCGCCCTCGTGATCGCGCAGGTGCGCGGCGGCCAGGACGGCTACAGCGACGCGCAGATGCAGAACGCCCTGAAGAGCATCGCCCTGCGCGGCCCCGTGTCCATCGACGAACAGGTCTCCGCCCTGCCCTTCCGGCTCGGCGACAAGGCCGGCTTCCGTCCGGTGCGGGTGATGTCGGGCAACTCGGTCCTGCTGACCGACGGCCCTCAGGACGCGATCAAGGCGGTGGAGCAGCCGATGATCATCCTGGCGGCCACCCTCAACGTTCCCGTGCCGCCGGCCGAGCGGCGCAGCCAGTTCGCCCACGCGGCCCTGAACTCCAACCAGATCCTGAAGGACATCAAGGTCGAACGGTCCGAGTCCTTCCGGTTCAGGGGTCAGGACTGGCACGAGATCGTCGCCAAGGCCGTGGAGGCGGCGTCGGGCCAGCCGGTCATCGTGATGCAGACCATCCGCTTCGAGACCGACCGCTACGTGCGCATGGTCGGCCTCACCCGGGTCGAGCAGCGCGACCAGAACCTGCCCCGCTTCCGCACGATGATCGACGGCATCGACATGACTCCCTAAACGCGCCGCGGGAAGACCGGCAGGGACCAGCCGGGCAGCAGGGCGAGGGCCCGCAGGGTGAAGGCCGCGGCAAAGCCCGCCGCGCCGCTCAGGAACGGCTCCGTGCCCGCCGCCTGCAGGGCGACCATGACGGAGGCGCCGAGCGCCGCGGCCGTGACATAAATCTCCTCGTGACAGAGATCTCCTGACGCAGCACCAGAGGGGTGGTTCCGGCGAAGATGTCGCGGATGATGCCCCCGAAGGTGGCCGCGGTGGTGCCGAGCGCAACCCCGAGAGGGCCGGGACGCCCGCGGCAAGCGCCTTGCCGGTGCCCGTGAGGGTGGCGAGCAGGGCAAAGCCGAACGGGTCCATGCCCTTGCGGGCCGCCATGAGGGCGCCCGAGAGCGAAGACGGCGACCCCGATGGTCTCGAAGGGAATGCTCTGGAGGACGTGCACCGGGAACACCTGCCAACATCCCGGATCCTGCGAGCCCGGCTCACACAGGGAATGCCACGCGTTTTCCACTCATCCCGTTTCGGCATCACGGGCCTTGTGCCGGTGACCCCGATGGGACGAGCGCCAGGATTTTCCGATCGGGATGGCCGGGACAAGCCCGGCCGTGACAGGGCGGTCTCACGGACCGGCGCGATGCTCGGGATGGAAGCCCTCAGGCTGTCCCGTCGGGGCTTCTTCAGGAAGCCGTGGAGGAGTTGTCCGCGGCCTCGGCGCCGTTGCCGTTCGCCTTCGGGCCGCCCCTGGAGACGCCGACCAGGGCCGGGCGCAGGACGCGCTCGCCGATAACGTAGCCGGACTGAACCACCTGCAGCACGGTGCCGTTCGGCACCTCCGCGTTGGGGATCTCGAACATGGCCTGATGCACGTTCGGGTCGAACTTCTGGCCCTGCGGGTCGAGCTTCTTCACGCCATGCCGCTCGAGGGTCTTGAGCAGGTCGCGCTCGGTGAGGTCGATGCCCTCGATCAGGCCCTTGAAGGCCCCCTCGGCGGTGCTGCGGGCCTCGTCCGGCACGCTCTCGATGGCGCGGCGCACGTTGTCGGCCACATTCAGCATATCGCGGGCGAAGTTCGCCACCGCATAGGTGCGGGCATCCGCCATCTCACGCTCGGTGCGGCGGCGCAGGTTCTCCATGTCGGCCATCAGGCGCAGGAGCTTGTCCTTCAGGTCCGCCTTCTCGGCCTCGAGAACGGCAATCGGATCGGCCGCGGAGGCCACGTCGTTGGCGGGCTCGGCCTGCGGGGCCGCGTTCTGGTTTTCCGTGTCGTTCGGATTCATGGTCGATCAACTAAAGGTGGGAAACGAAAGGTTCGGGGCACATATCAGGTCCCTGGCCCAACAAATCAAGCGCTTCGCCGCTGGAGCGGCTCGGTTTCCTCGGTCTTGAACACCTCAAGCAGGGTGCGGGTGATGGTGGCCTGGCGGCCCGCATGGGTGATCTTCGTGCCCGTCAGATCGGTCACGTAGAACACGTCCACGGCCTTTTCGCCGAAGGTCACAATGTGGGCCGAGGCGATGTTGAGGTTGAGCTTCCCCAGGGCCGTGGTGAGATCGTAGAGCAGGCCGGGCCGGTCGAGGCCCGAGATCTCGATCACGGTCTGGCGGTTCGACAGGGAATTGTCGATGTTCACCTCCGGGGGCACGTGGAAGGCCTTGGAGCGCTCCTTGGCCGGGCGCTTGCCGTCCACGAGATCGGCGATCCTCACCTCGCCTTTCAGGGCCCGCTCGATGGCCTTGGCGACCCGTTCGGCCCGGCGCAGCTCGTCCTCGTCCCGGTCGAAGGCGCGGGAGAGCACGATGGTGTCCAGCGCCATGCCGTCCGTGGTGGTGAAGATCTGCGCATCGACGATGTTGCCGCCCGCCGCCGCGCAGGCGCCCGTCACGATGGCGAGCAGGCGTGGATGGTCCGGCGACAGGATGGTGAGCTCCGTGACACCGCGGAACTGGTCCGTCTCGTAGGTCGTGGTGACCGTGCGCCCGCCCTTCTCGGCCTCCCGGAGGAGCCTCGCCTGCTTGGCCCGCCGGGTCTCGTCCGTCTTCAGCCAGTAGCCCGGCGTATGGCGCGACGCGAAGGCCTCGAACTCCGCATCGGACCAGTCCGGCAGTTCCTGGCGCAGCCGCTCCTGCGCCAGGCGCACCCGCTCGGAGCGGGCGAGATCGACCGCGCCGCCGCCGAGGATCACCTCCGTCTCCTGGTAGAGGTTGCGCAGGAGCTGGCCCTTCCAGCCGGTCCAGGTGCCGGGCCCGACCGCCTTGATGTCCGCGATGGTGAGCACGAGCAGGAGCTTCAGACGCTCCATGGTCTGCACCACCTCGGCGAAGCTCTTGATGGTGGCCGGATCGGACAGATCGCGGCTCTGGGCCGTGTTCGACATGAGCAGGTGATGCTCGACCAGCCACGCCACCGTCTCGGTCTCCGCGTCCGTCAGGCCGAAGCGCGGCCCGAGCTTGCGGGCAATCGCCGCGCCGGCCTCCGAATGGTCCTCGGGCCGGCCCTTGGCGATGTCGTGCAGGAACACCGCCACGTAGAGCGCCCGGCGGTTGCGGATGGTGGGGAAGATCTGGTTGGCCAGCGGATGCTCGCCGCCGAGCTGCCCGGCCTCGATCTCGGTCAGCACGCCGACCGCCCGGATCAGATGCTCGTCCACCGTGTAGTGGTGGTACATGTTGAACTGCATCATCGCGACGATGCGGCCGAAATCCGGAACCAGGCGGCCGAGCACCCCGGTCTCGTTCATGCGCCGCAGCACCACCTCGGGGGCGTTCTTGGACGTGATGATCTCCAGGAACAGCTTGTTCGCCTCCGGATCGTTGCGCAGGGTATGGCCGATGAGGCGGAGCGATCGCGTCGCCAGGCGGGTCGCATCGGGATGGATGGCGAGATTGCGCCGGTCGGCGAGCCAGAACAGGCGGATCAGGTTGACCGGATCGCGCGCGAAGGTCTCCTCGTTCTCCACGTTCAGGCGGTTGTTGTCGATGATGAAGCCCTCGCTCACCTGCGCGCCGCCGCTGCGGCGGCGGAAGCGGCCGAACATCCGGTCGAGCATGGGGCGCCGCTTGGTCTGCCGGGCCTCGAGCTCGGCGCACACGATGGCGGTCAAGTCCCCCACATCCTTGGCGATCAGGAAGTACGCCTTCATGAAGCGCTCGACCGCCGACAGGCCGCCGCGCGGCGCGAAGCCGATGCGCTCCGCGATGGTGCGCTGAAGGTCGAAGGCCAGGCGCTCCTCGGCGCGGCCGGTGGCGAAGTGCATGTGGCAGCGCACGCGCCACAGGAACTCCTCGCAGCGCGAGAACAGGTTGAACTCCCCTTGAGTGAAGAGCCCGGCCTTCACCAGCTCCTTGGGCTCCTTGACCCGGTAGACGTATTTGGCGATCCAGAACAGCGTATTGAGATCGCGCAGGCCGCCCTTGCCGTCCTTCACGTTCGGCTCGACCAGGTAGCGCGACGCGCCCGCCTTGGCGACGCGGGCATCGCGCTCCTTCAGCTTGGCGTCCACGAAGGCCGCCGCCGTGGTGGCGACGATCTCCTGGTCGAAGCGCTTCTCCAGATTGTCGAAGAGCTCCCGGTCGCCGAACAGGAACCGGGCCTCGAGCAGCGAGGTGCGGATCGTCATGTCCGCATGGGCCTCGCGCAGGCATTCCTCCACCGAGCGGGTCGCGTGACCGACCTTCAGCTTGAGGTCCCACAGCACGTAGAGCATCGCCTCGACGACGCTCTCGCTCCAGGCCGTCTGCTTGTAGGGCAGCAGGAACAGGAGGTCGACGTCGGAGCCCGGCGCCAGGGTCCCGCGCCCGTAGCCGCCCGTCGCCGCCACCGCGAGCCGCTCGCCGGCCGAGGGATTGGCTGCCGGATAGAGATGGTGCACCACGGCGTCGTGGGCGATGCGCACCACGTCGTCCATGCGGTCGCAGAGATAGCGGGCGCAGACGAGACCGTTCTGGTTCTCCAGGAGCTTTTCCTGAGCTTCCTCATGGCCCCGGTCGAGCAGCACCTTCAGCTCCGGGACGAGCCTCGCGCGCAACTCCGCCGCATCGCCGATCGGTTGGTTGCCGAGGTTCTTGAGGACGCTCTTGGGACTGGGAAGGGTCATGGAACAACCGCGCACGAGGAACCGTTTGACTTACCACCGGATGAGGGTTCCGCCCAAGGGCGGAGTGACAGGGTCCGCCCATCCGGATAGCCTGTTCTTTATAAGAGATAGTGTTTGACATAAAAAACACCCGGTTCTATAAACCGGACACGCGCCGATTTGAGCATGCAGATTGCGGGCGCGAAACAAGTGCAGCTAAAGCGCCGGGTGCGTGAAGGCCATAACGGTCCAGGCTCCCATGCGCGGAACATGGGACCGAACACGATGAGCCTGACCCGCCGCCTCCTGATCGCCGCTTCCCTGGCCACGGGACTCGCCTCCTTCGCAACCGCCGCCTCCGCGCAGGTGAAGGAAATCCGCATCGACTATGCGACCTACAACCCGGTCAGCCTCGTCCTCAAGGACAAGGGCTTCCTCGAGAAGGAACTGGAGAAGGACGGCATCAGCGTGCGCTGGGTGCAGTCGCTGGGCTCCAACAAGGCGCTCGAATTCCTCAATGCCGGCTCGATCGACTTCGGCTCCACGGCCGGCGCCGCCGCCCTGATCGGCAAGATCAACGGCAACCCGATCAAGTCGATCTACGTCTATTCCCGGCCCGAATGGACGGCGCTGGTCACCCGCAAGGACACGGGCATCACGAAGGTCGAGGACCTGAAGGGCAAGCGCGTCGCCGTGACCCGCGGCACCGATCCGCACATCTTCCTGGTGCGCGCCCTGCAGGAGGCCAAGCTCACCGAGAAGGACGTGAAGCTCGTTCTTCTCCAGCACCCGGACGGCCGCACCGCTCTCGAGCGCGGCGACGTGGATGCCTGGGCCGGCCTCGACCCGCTGATGGCGGCCGCGGAAGTGGAAAGCGGCGCCCAGCTCTTCTACCGCAATGCGGGAGCCAACACCTGGGGCGTGCTCAACGTCTCGGAATCCTTCGCCAAGGACAATCCGGCCCTCGTGCAACGCGTGCTTAAGGCCTATGAGGAAGCCCGCAAATATGCGCTCGCCAACAAGGACGAGCTGAAGAAGACCCTGGTCGCCTACACCAAGCTGTCCGACGCGGTGATCGAGCGCCAGCTCGAGCGTACGGAGCTGACCCATTCCAATATCGGTCAGCCCCAGGTCGACACGATCCTCGCCGCGGGCCTGGCCCTGCAGCAGGCCGGCGTCATCACCCCTGGCACCAATGTGCGCACCGCCGTCGATTCCCTCATCGACCGCCGCTTCGCCACCGCATCGCGCTGATGACTTCATCACGGGAGAGCGCCGTGACAGGCCAAGCCACGGCATCGGACCCAAAAGTGGTCCCCACTTTTGGGATCGATCCGATGCCTGCTTTCTCGAAGGGCGTGTCATCGAGTGCGGAAAACCCGAACCACTTTTCCGCACGACACGCCGGCCAAGCCTGGTCCTCCCATGAGGGTGCCGCCGCTCTCGCGGCCCCTGCCTCGACCGAGAAGCGACGCGCCTTCGACTGGCGCCTCCTTCTCGGCTTTTTATTGCCTATCGGTGTGGCGCTTCTCTGGGAGGCCGCCGTTCGTCTCGGCCTCGCGCAGGGCCGCCTCGTTCCACCGCCGAGCCGCATCGTCGCGACGCTCTGGGGGCTGGCGCAGACCGGCGAATTGTGGACCCATACCTGGATGACGCTCTGGCGCGTCCTCG
This sequence comes from Microvirga yunnanensis, assembly GCF_025460875.1. Lineage (NCBI taxonomy): Bacteria > Pseudomonadati > Pseudomonadota > Alphaproteobacteria > Hyphomicrobiales > Methylobacteriaceae > Microvirga > Microvirga yunnanensis. The sequence continues at coordinate 60,665 of NZ_JAMXFI010000023.1, read as the reverse complement.
TCGGCTTCGTGATCGGGGCCGCCGCCGGCATCGTGCTGGGAGCGCTGTCCGGCTCCAGCAAGACCATCCGGCACCTTCTCGACCCGACCCTTCAGGCCCTGCGGGCAATTCCCTCGATCGCCTGGGTGCCGCTCTTCATCCTGTGGCTCGGCATCTTCGAGGCCTCGAAGGTGGCGCTGATCGCCGTGGGCGTGTTCTTCCCGGTCTATCTCGGGATCGCGGGCGCGATCCTGTCCGTCGACCGCAAGCTCGTGGAGGTGGGCCACGTGTTCCGTCTCTCGCGCGTTCAGCTCGCCCGCCGCATCCTGCTGCCGGCGGTCCTGCCCGAGGCCGTCATTGCCCTGCGCTCGGGCCTCGGTCTCGGCTTCATGTTCGTGGTCGCGGCCGAGTTCATGGGCGCCTCGGAGGGCCTCGGCTACCTGCTCGTGGACGGGCAGCAGATGGGCAAGCCCGATCAGATCCTCGCGGCGATCATCGCCTTCGCGCTTCTCGGCAAGATCGCCGACAGCCTCCTGGTCGCGGGCACGAAGCCGCTCGTGCGCTGGCAGGACACCGTGCGGGAGCGGTTGTGATGCTGAACCTAGAGCACCTCTCGAAAACCTATGCCGACGGCACCCGCGCGCTCTCCGACGTCAACCTGACCGTGCAGGAAGGCGAGATCGTCTCGCTGATCGGCGGCTCGGGCTGCGGCAAGACCACCCTGCTGCGCCTGATCGCCGGGCTCGACCGGGCGAGCGCGGGCCGGATCCGCCTCGACGACGAGGTGCTGTCGGGCCCTCACCCCTCCGTGGGCATCGTGTTCCAGGAGCCGCGCCTGCTGCCTTGGCTGTCCGTTGCCGACAACATCGCCTTCGGTCTCGACGGCATCGTCGCCGCCGAGAGGAAGGCGCGGGTCGCCCATGCGCTCGACAAGATCGGCCTGTCCGAGCACGCGAACCGCTGGCCCCGCGACCTGTCGGGCGGCCAGCAGCAGCGCGTCTCCATTGCGCGCGCCTTCGTGACCAACCCGAAGGTGCTGCTTCTCGACGAGCCGTTCTCGGCGCTCGACGCCTTCACCCGCGCCAGCCTGCACGAGCATCTGCTCGGCCTGTGGGAGGAGACGCGCCCCACCGTCGTTCTCGTCACCCACGACGTGCAGGAGGCGGTGACGCTGGCCGACCGGGCCGTCGTCATGCAGCCGAAGCCCGGCCGCATCTTCGACGAACTGCCGCTGACGCTGTCGCGCCCGCGCGACAGGACGGGCCTGCCCTTCGAGACCTCCGTGCGCCGCGTCTTGACGGCCCTGGACCATTCCCTCAAAGCTCCCCAGCAGCAGCCGCAACGCGAGCGCGACCGCCAGGCCGCCGCGTTGTGGTGGTAACTCTCTCAAGGACATCATCATGGATGCGACTGCGCTTCGCGCCCTCCAGGCGCCGCTGAAGGATCAATACCGCAGCGACCCGAACTCCGCCGTGATCACCCTGAAGGCTCAGGGCACGCTCGACGACCAGCACATCGCCTGCAAGGTCGAGACCGGCCGCGCGCTCGCCGTCGCGGGCCTCCATCCGGCCACCGGGGGCTCCGGCGCGGAGCTGTGCTCGGGCGACATGCTGCTCGAAGCGCTCGTCGCCTGCGCGGGCGTGACCCTGAAGGCGGTCGCGACCGCCCTCGAGATCGACCTGCGCCACGGCGCCGTGAAGGCGGAAGGCGACCTCGATTTCCGCGGCACCCTCGGGGTCGACAAGACCGCGCCCGTGGGCTTCCGGAACATCCGCCTCTCCTTCGAGGTCGACACGGACGCCCCGCAGGAGAAGGTCGACCAGCTGCTCAAGCTCACCGAGCGCTACTGCGTGGTCTTCCAGAGTCTCAACAACAAGCCCGAGCTGAGCGCCACGCTGACGCGCAAGTAAGGCGGTCTGTTCGCTCGCCCGTGTGAGGTTCTGACGTCATGGCCGGGCCTGTCCCGGCCATCCCGATGGGGTGGAGCGCAGCGCTTCAATCCACCGGGTTCACCGGCACGAGGCCCGTGATGACGAGGAGAACGATCGAGCAAGGGCTAGAGCTGCTTCCACTGGCGTGGAATCACCTCTCTTCCTTGCCTCGCCGCATTTTTGACGGCGAACCGGATCCACTTCGCCGAAAAATGCTCCAGGACGTTGCCATGGCCTCAGTTCCCAGCCACCAGGGTCCGCGGCGCGCCGCTGATCGCAACGGCGGTACCGCCGCGGATCTCCTGCACGGTCAGAGCGCGCTGGTTGGTGCCGTCGGGATTGAACCGGAACACCCCGTCGGCCCCGGCGAAGCCTGCGGGGTTCGTGAGCATCCCGTCGGTGAAGGCCTGCGCCCCCTGTATCCGGGCGAGCGCCGCCGCCAGGGTCACGGCGTCGTAGGACAGGGTCGCGAGCCGGATCGGATCGACGTTGAAGCGCGCGCGGTAGCGCTCGGCGAAAGCCGTGAAGCCGCGCTTGTCGGGAGCCGCGAACCAGCCGCCCTGCAGAACGGGCAGAGCCGTCACCCGCGGCTCGTCCCACAGGCCGGTCCCGAGCGGCTTGACGCGCAGCGGATCGAAGCCCGCCATCTGCAGCGCCTGAGCGACGGCGGGCAGCCCGTCGCCGCTGTCGGGCATGAACAGGGCATCGGCCTGCGGCGCGGGGCCGCCGATCACGCCGGTCAAGCGCCGGACGGCGTCCTGAGGCTGGCCCGGCGGATAGGATTCGAGCGCCGCGATGCGGATTCCCTGCCGGGCGGCCGCCTGCTGCAGCCGCGCTCCGGCCACCCGGCCGTATTGGGTCTCGGGGATCAGGGCCGCGATGGAGCGACGCCCCTGACTGGCCGCGAAGGACACGATGCGGTCCACCTCCTCCTGCACGAGGAAGCTCAGGAGATAGACGCCCTGGGTGGCGACACTCGCATCCGTCGAGAAGCCGATGACCGGTTTGCCCCGTTGACGCGCCACCTGGCCGACGGCCTGGACGGAGCCGGCGAAGAGCGGCCCGACGATGAGCTCGGCTCCCTCGGCGAAGGCCTGCTGCGCGGCCGCCTGCGCGCCCTCCGGTGTGCCGCCGTCATCCTTGACGAGAAGCGTGAGGTCCGAGCCCTGGAATTCGCTGAGCGCCAGTTCGGCGGCGTTGCGCAGGCTCTGCGCCGCCACGGCGCCCTGCCCGGCCCCGGTCATGGGCAGGACCAACGCGACCTTGACGGGGCCGCTGCCGATGGTGGTGCCCGGCATCGGCCGGACGGGCGGAGCGTCCGGCAGCGGAGCGCCGGACGGCGGGATATCGGCCGCATAGAGCGGCTCGGCCGGTGCGGTCGCGGCGGGCCGGCTCGGCTTGCGGGCCGGCCCGCGGCTGGCGGAACTGACGCATCCGGACAGAACCAGCGCCGCGGACACAGCGGCGATCCAGGCCGCGCGGCCGGAAACGCCGCCTGGTCGATCGATGAAGCGCGCCATCTCCACCCCCCTTTGGAAACAGCCCTGGCAATGGAGGGAAGCGTGACAGCAAAAGGTAAACATTGTTTCCAATGCGGGGCCGAGGCCCCGACGTCCCAGCTTCCGCGCCGACGCCCCTCATGCGACAGTGACCGACGATGAGCCAGAGAATCGACAACAGAACCAAGCGGCGCGAGCCGACCGACCGGATCGCCACCTTCACGGCCTTCGGCCTCGCGGCCGAGGCCAAGCCCCTGTCGGCCGGCCTCTACGTGGTCGCGACCCCCATCGGCAACCTGCAGGACGTGTCCTTCCGGGCGCTCAACGTGCTGGCCGCCGCGGACGCGGTCCTGGCCGAGGATACGCGGGTGACGAAGACCCTCCTGGCCCATTACGGCATCACCACCCCGCTCGTGTCCTATCACGAGCATTCCAACGACGCCGTGCGCGAGCGCATGATCCACCGGATCCGCGAAGGCCAGGCGCTGGCCCTCGTGTCGGATGCCGGCACGCCGCTGGTGTCGGATCCGGGCTACAAGCTCGTTCAGGCGGCGATCGAGGAAGGCCTGCCGGTCACCCCGATTCCCGGCCCCTCCGCGGTGCTGACTGCCCTCGTCGCCTCGGGCCTGCCGACGGATCGCTTCTTCTTCGAGGGCTTCCTGCCCTCGAAGAGCGGCGCGCGCCGCGCGAGGCTTGCCGAGATCGGCGCGATCCCCGGCACGCTGATGCTGTTCGAGGGACCGCATCGCCTGCCCGAGATGCTGGCCGATGCCGCGGAGGTTCTCGGCGAGCGCCAGGCCGTGGTGGCGCGCGAACTCACCAAGATGTTCGAGACGATCCGGCGCGGCACCCTGCCCGAGCTGGCCCAGCAATTCGCCCAGGAGGGCCCGCCCAAGGGCGAGATCGTGGTGCTGATCGGCGAGTCGACGAAAGAGATGCACGCGGCCGAGGCCGATGCGGCGCTCGACGGCCGGCTCGAAGCGGCCCTGAAGAACCATTCGATCAAGGACGCGGCGGCCCTCGTCGCAGCGGACCTCAACCTGCCCAAGCGCGAGGTCTATGCCCGCGCGCTGGCGCTTGCGAAGAAGGACCCATGAAGAGCGCCCTGGAGCATCGGCAGGCGACTTTTCTGCGCGGTCATCGCGCCGACTGGATCGCCCTGCTGGTCCTCCTGGCCAAAGGCTATCGCCCCCTCGCCCGCCGCTACGCGGCCGCGGGCGGCGAGATCGACCTGATCGTCATGCGCGGCGACACCGTCGCGTTCGTCGAGGTGAAGGCTCGGGGCCTGATGGACGATGCGCTCTCGGCCATCACGGCCAGGAAGCGCCAACGGTTCTCGTGGGCGGCGCGCGCGTGGCTCTCCCGCAATCCGTGGGCGGCGGGCAGGACCTGGCGGGCCGATGCGGTGTTCCTGGCGCCCCGACGATGGCCGCGGCACGTCATGTCGGCGTTCGAGCTGGAGATGCGCTAGAGCATTTTTCGGCGAAGTGGGTCCGGTTCGCCGTTGAAAATGCGGCAAGCGAGAGAAGAGAGATGATTCCACGCGAGTGGAAACAGCTCGAGAGCATCGGACGGACCCGGAGGGCCGCGCCGAACGATGCGTCGCTCAAGCAATGGAGCATCGGACGTGTGATCGAACTCGCGCCCGATGCTTTAAGCTTTTGTTGTGGAGCATCTTTTCACGCAAAACCGGTTCCCACTTTTGCGCCCGATGCGCTAGGCAGCCATCCGGTGCCGATCCGCGACGGCTTCGCGGATGTGCCGGGCCAGCTCCTGCACCACGTGATTGCCGCCGTCGCGCGGCAGGTAGAGATTGACCATGAAGGGCGGTAGGGCCGGCAGGCCCGAATCCGCTCCCAGCACGTCGAACCCGCCCGGCACGGTCGAGGCCATCCAGGCCATCACGGCGATGTCGGCCGCGACCGTCGCCACCTGGGCCGAGGTGTTCGTCACTTCGGAGACCGAACGCCATTCGATCCCCGCCTTCTGCAGGGCCTCGCGGATCGGAGCCCGGAACGCGCAGTCGGAACAGCCGACGGAGACGGGCAGAGGCCGCTGGCGCGCCGCATCGCCGCCTCGGGCTCCGACCCACACGAGCCGGTCCATCACGAGATTCTCGCCGTCGGAATCGCAGGCCATCTCGGTGGCCAGCACCACGTCGACCTTGCCGTCGTAGAGCTTCGCGCGCAGCGACGCGCTGGAGCCGCTGTTGAGCGAGATCTGCACCCGCGGATAAAGGCGGGCGAAATACTTCAGGAATGTCGGCAGGTAGGTGGTGATGATGTCGCTCGGGATGCCGAGCCTCACCTCGCCCTCGAATTCCGGCGTGGTCATCTCGGTCCAGATCTCGTCGTTGAGGGCCAGCATCCGCTTGGCCCGCCCGAACAGGCGCTCGCCGGCCGTGGTCAGGGTGACGCCGCGCCGGTCGCGGACGATGAGCTCTTCGCCCAGCGTCTCCTCGAGCCGCTTGATCTGCTGGCTCACGGCCGCCTGGGTGAGGTTGAGAACCCCCGTGGCGGCCGTCATGCCGCCGGCATCCACCACGGCCACGAAGGCTCTCAGAAGGCTGACATCGAGATTGCGCGCCATGATCGGCCTCAATAACGGATCATTATCATCAATATAATGAACATTCGTTTCCATTATGCAAGGGGTAGGCGCATCCTGGTCTCATCGAACTTGAGGAGACAGCCATGACAGCCCATCCGGTCACCCTTCTTCGGACCTCTCACCCGTCGTCCGGCAAGCCGTCGCGCATCCGCAGCCTCTTTGCCTCGCTCATGCACGAGATCGAGATCCGCCGCGCCCTGCGCGAGGTCAGCGCCCTGGACGACGCCGCGATGCACGATATCGGCCTCACCCCCGGCAACGTCGAGGACGTGGTCCGGTGCGGCCGACATTAATCTCCGGATTTCGGAGCGAACACGGTCACGGCCGCCGGCCGGATCGAGAAATGGGCGGGCGTCCGGGTCACGATCTCCCCATCCGCATTGATCGGCCTCGGCTTGCGCGTGCGGATGTCGAACTCCTGAGCCCGGACCGCCCGGACCTCGTTCCAGGCGCCATGCTGCCCGTGGCGGAATGAGCGCGCCATGAGGGCGAGCTTCCAGGCGCGCTCCAGTTCGAGGCTGTAGAGATCGAGATGCTGGTCGTCGATGGCGGCATCCTTCTCCACCGCGTTCCCGCCCCCATAGAAGCGCCCGTTGCCGACCGCAATCTGCAGCGTCCGCACGCGAACGGATTCGTTCTCGCTGGTGATGGTGGCCCGGAAGGGCTTCGCCCGGGCCAGAACCTTCAGGGCCACCAGGGCATAGCCGAGGCGTCCCCAGCGGCGCTTGATGTCCCGCGTCAGCTTCTGCGCCAGCTCCGCCGACAACCCGAGGCTCGCCACGTTGAAGAAGGGCTCGCCGTTGACGATGCCGAGATCGATCTTGCGCGTCAGGCCGTCTGCGATGACCTGGGCGGCCCCGTCGAGATCGAAGGGAATGCCCAGCGTGCGGGCGAGATCGTTGGCCGTGCCCAGGGGCAGAATTCCCAGGGGCAATCGCGCCTCGATCACGCCGAAGGCGGCCGCGTTTAAGGTGCCGTCGCCGCCGCCCACGACGGCGCAGTCCACATCCTTCGCATACTTGACGATGAGCGGCGACAGGTCTTCCCGTCGGCTGCATTCCAGATGAACGGGCTCGATGCCATGATCCTTCAGGCGCTCGATGGCGATCTCGCACTGGGCGGCGCCGCTGCGGCTCTTGGCATTGACGATCAGAAGGGCGCGGCGTGGCATGCTCGACTACATGGAAAAGCTTGAGGGGATCCGCAAGGGGCATCGTCGAAGCGGGGCCGTGGGATAACCCGCCTCCCGGCTTTTCGTTCACGCGGCCCGCGATGAAGAGTTGCCATCCCGCATTTTAAGGCCAATAACCCTGCTTCCCAAGGAGACCTGACGCATGACCCTCACCGTTGCGTTCCAGATGGATCACATCCGCAGCATCAAGATCGCGGGCGATACGGGCTTCGCGCTGCTGCTCGAAGCCCAGTGGCGCGGACACCGGGTCCTGCATTATACGCCCGACCGGCTTTCCTTGCGCGACGGTGCGGTGGTCGCCATGGCGGAGACCATCGAGGCGCGCGACGTGGAAGGCGATCATTTCACCCTCGGAACGCCCGAGCGGATCGACCTGTCGCGTGTCGATGCGGTGCTCATGCGCCAGGACCCGCCCTTCGATCTGGCCTACATCACGGCCACCCATTTCCTCGAGCGCATCCATCCCAAGACCCTGGTGGTCAACGATCCGACCCATGTGCGCAACGCGCCGGAAAAGATCTTCGTCACCCATTTCCCGCACCTGATGCCCCCGACCCTGATCTCCCGCGACAGGCAGGAGATCGACGAGTTCCGGCGCGAGCACGGCGACGTGGTGATGAAGCCGCTCTACGGCCACGGCGGCGCGAGCGTGTTCAAGGTCGGCCGCGAGGACCCGAATTTCGGCTCGCTCTACGACCTGTTCGCCAACCTGTTCCGCGAGCCCTGGGTGATCCAGCGCTTCCTGCCCAAGATCACCGAGGGCGACAAGCGCATCATCCTCATCGACGGCGAGGCGGCGGGCGCGATCAACCGGGTGCCGGCGGCCAACGACATCCGCTCCAACATGGTGCGCGGCGGCGCGGCGAAGCCGACCGACCTGACGCCGCGCGAGCGCGAGATCTGCGAGACGATCGGCCCCGATCTCAAGCGCATGGGCCTGATCCTGGTGGGCATCGACGTGATCGACGGCAACCTCACGGAGATCAACGTGACGGCCCCCACGGGCATCCGGGCGATCAAGCGCCTCGGCGGGCCCGATCTCGCCGTGAGGGTCTGGGACGTGATCGAGGGCAAGGTGGGCCGCTAGCGCATCGGACGGACCCAGAGGGCCGCGTCAGCGAAAAGTGGACCCGGTTTTCACTAGCGTGGCCCTTCGGGTCGCTTGCGCGGCCCGCTGGGTCCGCCTCATCCGATGCGCCGATCAAGAGCGGGAGCCTCGGATGAATCCCAAAAGTGGTGTCCACTTTTGGGTCCGAGGCTCTAGGCTCTCCGCTCACCCGTCATGGCCGGGCCTGTCCCGGCCATCCCGATTCCGCGAACCGCCGCGCCTCGAACCGCCGGGACAGAGCCGGTGATGACATAGGGGTTCCCTATGCGGCCAGTTCCGCGATCACCGCATTGAGCACCGGGAAGCCCTTGGGGGTCACGGCGAGGCGTGCCCCGTCATGGCGGACGAGCCCCTCCTCTTCGAGGATCCGCAGGCGCCTCGGGTTGATCGTCCTGCCCGTGAAGGCCTCGAAGCGGCGCGGGTCGACGCCTTCCTTGAGTCGCAACCCCATGAGCAGGAACTCGTCGCCCTCGGCCTCGGAGGTCAACACCTCCTCGTCGACGACGCCGTGGCCCTCGCGCTCCACCAGCTCCAGCCACGTCTCGGGATGCTTCTCGGTCGCGGTGGCGAGCCGCGCGTTGCCGGTCACGAGACGCCCATGGGCGCCCGGGCCGATGCCCGCATATTCGCCGTAGCGCCAGTAGAGCAGGTTATGGCGCGATTCCGCCCCGGACCTGGCATGATTCGAGATCTCGTAGGCCGGCAGCCCGTGCTTCGCGCAGACCTCCTGCGTGATGTCGTAAAGGGCGCGGCCCGTCTCCTCGTCCGGCACCGTGATCTTGCCCGCATCGTAGAGGCGCTGGAACCAGGTGCCGGGCTCGATGGTGAGCTGGTAGAGCGAGAGATGCTCGACCGCGTGGGCGATCGCCTGCTCGAGTTCCGCCCCCCAGGCCTGCGGAGTCTGGCCCGGACGGGCGTAGATGAGGTCGAAAGAGTAGCGCTCGAAGATGGCGGCGGCGATCTTCACCGCTCCCAGAGCCTCCTCGACGGAATGCATGCGCCCTAGCCGCTTGAGATCGGGATCGTTGAGCGCCTGGACGCCGAGCGAGACCCGGTTGATGCCGGCGGCCCGGTAGCCGCGGAAGCGCTCCGCCTCGACGCTGGTGGGATTGGCCTCGAGCGTCACCTCGGCCCGCGGGTCGATTCCCCAGGCCCCGCCGATGGCGTCGAGGATCGCCCCCACGGTCTCGGGCCGCATGAGCGAGGGCGTTCCGCCGCCGAAGAAGATGCTCGTGACCGTGCGCCCCGGGATGCGCGAAGCCGTATGGGCGATCTCGCTCCGGAAGGCCGCCAGGAACCGCTCCTGATCCACCGGCTGGTGGCGGACATGGCTGTTGAAGTCGCAATAGGGGCACTTGGAGGCGCAGAAGGGCCAATGGACATAGATGCCAAAGCCCACATCGCGCGTCGGATGATCGATCATGGGCCGTATATGGCAGGTCGAAGCCCGAACGTCACGGGTGGCGTTGTCGCGCGACGGCGTCGGGTGTGCGGTGAGGGCGCGATGCGAATCGGGGTCGCGGGACATCACCCTGTCATGGCCGGCCGTGTGCCGGCCATAGGGATCGGACGAACGTCGCGACTCAAGCCGTCGGGATCGCCGGCAAGGCCGGTGACGGCGTGCGAGGGACGAGGCTGAAGCGCCAGCTCGGTCCGTCGGTGAACAGACGCGGTCTCCGGCCATGAAACTTTTCTGAACCCGATCACTCACACGGTTGTTCACTCCCAGATCGCCTTCCGTTCTGGCCTCCGCCGGCGCGGAGCCCTAAGATCGGGCGGCAGAGAGTTAGGAACCCAGCATGCGGCATTGGCGCGGCCCGTTCGACCGGCAGGGCTATCACCACGGCAACCTCAAGGAGGCGCTGATCGAGGCGGCGCAGCGCTTCATTGCCGAGCGGGGAATCGGCGGATTCACCCTGGCGGACGCCGCCAAGCTGGTCGGGGTCACGCCGGCGGCGCTCTATCGCCATTTCCGCGGCCGGGACGCGCTCGTGGCCGAGGTCGCCTTCCGCGGCTACGACGAGCTGGCGAAGCGGCTCGGCCGGGCCCTGCAGAGCGAGGGCACGGCGCTGGAGCGCTTCACCCGCATGGGCGAGGCCTATCTGGCCTTCGCCGAGCAGGAGCCGGGCTTCTACACCGCCATGTTCTCCGCCAAGCCGGCCGAGAGCGACGCGTCCTGCGGGCCGTTCTGGGCCAAGAGCATCCAGAGCGGGGGCAAGCCGGTGGGCAACGCCTTCGATTTCCTGGTCCAGGCTCTGTCCCAGACCTTCCCGGAGGGCTTCCAGAGCGTCGATGTCCGGTTCATCGCCATCGAGGTCTGGGCCCTGTCCCACGGCATCGCGACCCTCGACGCCGCGGGCCAGCTGCCGAAGGGCCCCGGCCTGCCGGACAAGTACGAACTTTTGCGGGCCGGCGTGCTCGCGCTCGTCCATGGGGCCATGAAGGGCCGGTCCGACGCTTCCGCGAAATAATCGGAACACACTCCCTTGAAAGCGCCAAAATCCATCCGCATGTTAATGTTGTTAGCATTAACATAGGGACCTCCAATGTCTGACTCTGCCTCCGCCGCCTGGAACGCGGGCCCACATGCGGGCCCCTGGAACAACGGCGCTCACCGCCGCTGCGGGCGCAAGCCCGGACGCGGTCTGGAAATCGTCGGCATCATTCTGGGCTTCATCTTCGTCTGGCCGCTCGCGCTGGCCTATCTGGTGTGGAAAATGTGTGGATATCCGAAATACGACGAGGCGCGAGCCTTCTTCCGCGACACCTTCGGCCGGGCCAAGGATGATTTCTTCGCCTCGCGCGGACCGGCCGGCTTCGGCGGCTTCGCCAGCACGGGCAATGCGGCCTTCGACGAGTATCGCCGCAGCGAGCTCGAGCGCCTCGAGCAGGAGCGCCGCAAGCTCGACGAGGAGGCCCGCGAGTTCAGGAACTTCGTCGAGGAGCTGAAGCGGGCCAAGGACCGCGAGGAGTTCGACGCCTATATGGCCAGGCGCCGGGGCAACGGCACCACGAACGTCTAAATCGACGATCCAAGTCGGTGGAGCGCCCTTCGGGGCGCTCCTTCTTTTTGGTCACCTATTTGCGTCATGGCCGGGCTTGTCACGGCCATCTCGACGGGAAGAAGGCTGCGCTTCAAGAGATCGGGATCACCGGCACGGAGTCGGTGAGGACGTCGACGGCATCACACCCGGTGCAGGCAGCCGGCCGCGAGCTTCACGAAGGCGCGGGCCCGGTGGGACAGGCCCTCCGGCTCCGGCTTCGACCAGTCGATGCCGTGCTTCTCCTCCGAGGAGATCTCCCCGAACGTCTCGGTGAACCCGTCCGGCTGGAACATGGGATCGTAGCCGAAGCCCTTGTCGCCCCGCGGCGGCCAGACGACCTGGCCGAAGACCCGCCCCTCGAACAGCTCCTCGTGCCCGTCGGGCCAGGCAATGACGAGGGCGGAGACGAAATGAGCCTTCCGGTCCGTCGCCTCGCGCTTCAGCAGCTCGCGCTCCACCCGCTCCATGGCGGCGTTGAAATCCCGCTTCGGCCCGGCCCAGTCGGCCGTGAACAGGCCCGGCGCGCCGTCGAGCGCATGGACGCACAGGCCCGAATCGTCGGAGAGCGCCGGCAGGCCCGTGGCGATCGCCGCCGCATGGGCCTTGATGGCGGCGTTCTCGGCGAACATGTGGCCGGTCTCGTCGGGGACCGGCAGTCCGAGCTCGCCGGCCGACACGGCCTCGACGCCGAAGGGAGCGAGCAGCTCCCGCATCTCGCTGAGCTTGCCCGCGTTGTGGGTCGCGATGACGACCTTGCCGGTCAGGGACCGATGGATGTTCATGCCACGGCCTTCTTCTGCAGGTCGACCAGCTGCGCCACGCCGGCCTTGGCGAGCCGCAGGAGCCCCAGGAACTCCTCCTCGGAGAACGGCTTGCCCTCGGCCGTGCCCTGAACCTCGACAATGCCGCCCGAGCCCGTGATCACGAAATTGGCGTCCGTCTCGGCGGCCGAGTCCTCCGCATAGTCGAGATCGAGCACCGGCTGGCCCTGATAGATCCCGCAGGAGATGGCAGCGACCGGCTCCCGCAGGGGGTTGATCGAGATGATCGAGCGGTTCTGCATCCAGGTGAAGCATTCGTGCAGGGCCACCCAGGCGCCCGTGATCGAGGCGGTGCGGGTGCCGCCATCGGCCTGGATCACGTCGCAATCGACCACGATCTGCTTCTCGCCGATGGCCGGCAGGTTGACGACGGCCCGGAGCGAGCGGCCGATCAGGCGCTGGATCTCCTGGGTGCGCCCGGACGGCTTGCCGGAATTGACCTCGCGGCGGGTGCGCTCGTGCGTGGCGCGGGGCAGCATGGAATATTCCGCCGTCACCCAGCCCCGGCCGGTGCCGCGCAGCCACGGCGGCCCCTTTTCCTCGAGAGAGGCCGTGCAGATCACCTTGGTGTTGCCGAAGGAGACCAGGCAGGAGCCTTCCGCATAGCGCGCCACACCCCGCTCCAGGGTGACGGGACGCAGTTCGTCGGGGGCGCGTTTGGACGGACGCATGGCGGGTTTCTCCTGAAAGCTCGTGCGATTCCCCGCCTGTTTGGAGCCGCAGGACGGTTTAGGCAAGCGCAAGGGTTGCTTAAAGGGCGTCGGATCCGCACATAATACTGACTTGCAGGGTGGAATTGTGAGAGCGTAGAACCCTTCGGATGCATCCTACCGGTCCATTTTCCCATCTGTCGGAAACCCGCGCCATCGCGGAGCTGAACGACCGTTCCCGCGAAATCTTCCGGCAGATTGTCGAGAGCTACCTCGTCACCGGCGAGCCGGTGGGCTCGCGCCATCTCTCGCGCATTCTGCCGATGACGCTCTCCCCCGCATCGATCCGCAACGTGATGGCGGACCTCGAGGCGGCCGGCCTGATCTTCGCGCCCCACACGAGCGCCGGACGGCTGCCGACCGAGACAGGCCTGCGTTTCTTCGTCGACGCCATGATGGAGATCGGCGACGTCACCTCCGAGGAGCGCTCGCGCATCGAGGCGCAGATGCGGGCGGCTGCTTCCGGCCATACCCTGGAAACGGCCCTGGCCGAGGCCTCCACGCTCCTGTCCGGCGTCTCGCGCGGCGCCGGCGTCGTGGTGACGTCCAAGTCCAATGCACGCCTCAAGCACATCGAATTCGTGCGTCTCGACCCGAGTCGGGCCCTGGTGGTCCTCGTCTCCGAGGACGGCTCGGTGGAAAACCGCCTCCTCGACCTGCCGGCGGGCCTGCCGGCGGGCGCCCTGGTCGAGGCCGGGAACTTTCTCAATGCCCGCATCCAGGGCAAGACCCTCGGCGACGTGAAGCGCGAGATCCAGACCCGTCGCGAGGAGATGGAGCGCGAGCTCGATGCGCTGACCGCCAGGCTCGTGGAGGCGGGGCTCGCCACCACGGCGGGGCCGGCGGATTCCCGCCAGCTCATCGTGCGCGGCCAGGCCAACCTCCTCGACGACCTGAAGGCCGCCGAGGATCTGGAGCGCATCCGCCTGCTCTTCTCGGACCTGGAGACCCAGACCGACGTGATCGACCTCCTGAGCCGGGCCGAAGGCGGCGAAGGGGTGCGCATCTTCATCGGCTCGGAGAACAAGCTGTTTTCGCTCTCCGGCTCGTCGATGATCGCCGCTCCCTTCCGGGACGGCAGCCAGAAGATCGTCGGAGTTCTGGGCGTCATCGGCCCGACCCGGCTCAACTACGCCCGCATTGTCCCGATGGTCGATTACACCGCCAAGGTGATCACCCGCATCCTGGAGCGTGGCCGGTAAAGCGCGACCGCCGCTCCGCCCTCATGCTCGGTCCGCCACGTTGCCAGGGAACCATCCCCGTCTGACGCGTTAACCCTCCTGTCCGCACATGCGGCCAATGTTCCTACCAATGGAGGAGGTTTCCTTGAAGACAGCAGCGATCATCGCCGGCGTCGGCCTCATGATGCTCGGCACCGTAGCCCAGGCCCAGACCAGCGGCACCCCCGGTTCGCCCTTCCCGAACGCCGCCCCGCACGAAGTCCAGATGATCAACGGCGTGCCCTGCCGGACCATTCTCGACCGCGAGAGCAACACGCGCGTCCCGGTCCAGTGCGCCAGCCAGGCCGGCATGATCGGCATGGACCCGACGACCACCGGCAGCGTTCTCGTCGCCCCGAGGGCCGCCGGGGCTCCGGTCTCCGGCACGCCGGCCTCCGCCTTCCCGACGGCCGCCCCCCACGAGATCCGGGTCATCAACGGCGTGCCTTGCCGCACCGTCCTGGTCCAGGGCACCGACCAGCGCGTTCCCGTCGAGTGCGCCCGGTAAGCGTCCCATGCGTCGACAGGCGCGGACGGCCTGTTCCGCGCCTGCCCCCGTTCCTCGCTGAGTGCGAGGCCCGCTCCGACCGGGGCACGATGGCGGGAATGCTCCCCGCCGGTCGGCCGATCAGCCCGAAACCATCCCATTCAAGCCTCCTGCCAGGCCCGTAGAGCCCCGTCCGGGCGGCCCGATCCGGGAGCCCCGGGCCGGAGACACGCCCGTTTTACCGCGCCCGAGGGCCGACCATGGGACGGTCCTCTGCCGGCACGCGACACCAGCCTCCCTTGGCTTTGGGGGGCCACCCTGCTATTGCGGCCTGAACCTTCTTATATCAGCAGAATTATGACCGCTCGCACCTTCGACAACATCCGCAACTTCTCCATCGTGGCCCATATCGACCACGGCAAGTCGACGCTCGCCGACCGCCTGATCCAGACCACGGGGGCGCTCTCCGCCCGTGAGATGACGGAGCAGGTGCTCGACAACATGGACATCGAGCGTGAGCGCGGCATCACGATCAAGGCCCAGACCGTGCGCCTCGACTACAAGGCGCAGGACGGCAAGACCTACATCCTGAACCTCATGGACACCCCCGGGCACGTGGACTTCGCCTACGAGGTCTCGCGTTCGCTCGCCGCCTGCGAGGGCTCCCTGCTGGTGGTCGACGCCTCGCAGGGCGTGGAGGCCCAGACGCTCGCCAACGTCTACCAGGCCATCGACGCCAACCACGAGATCGTGCCGGTCCTCAACAAGATCGACCTGCCCGCCGCCGATCCCGACCGGATCAAGGAGCAGATCGAGGAGGTGATCGGCATCGACGCCTCGGACGCGGTGCCGATCTCGGCCAAGACCGGCCTCAACATCGAGGGCGTCCTGGAGGCCATCGTCCAGAAGCTGCCCCCCCCGAAGGGCGACCCGGATGCGCCGCTCAAGGCCCTCCTGGTCGATTCCTGGTACGACGCCTATCTCGGCGTGGTCGTGCTCGTGCGCATCGTCGACGGCACGATGAAGAAGGGCCAGACCATCAAGATGATGGGCACCGGCGCCGCCTATTCCCTCGACCGCGTCGGCGTATTCTCGCCGAAGATGACCGAACTGGCCCAGCTCGGCCCCGGCGAGGTCGGCTTCTTCACCGCCTCCATCAAGGAAGTGGCCGACACCCGCGTCGGCGACACCATCACGGACGACCGCAAGCCCACCGCCGAGGCGCTGCCCGGCTTCAAGCCCGTGCAGCCGGTGGTGTTCTGCGGCCTCTTCCCGGTCGACGCCGCCGAGTTCGAGAACCTGCGCGCCGCCATGGGCAAGCTGCGCCTCAACGACGCCAGCTTCTCCTACGAGATGGAAACCTCCGCGGCCCTCGGCTTCGGATTCCGCTGCGGCTTCCTCGGCCTGCTGCATCTCGAGATCATCCAGGAGCGCCTGGAGCGCGAGTTCAACCTCGACCTCATCTCGACGGCTCCGTCCGTGGTCTATCATCTCAAGCTGCGCGATGGTTCGACCATCGAGCTGCACAACCCGGCCGACATGCCGGACGTGATGAAGATCGAGAGCATCGAGGAGCCGTGGATCCGCGCCACCATCCTCACGCCGGACGATTATCTCGGGTCCGTCCTCAAGCTCTGCCAGGAGCGGCGCGGCATCCAGATCGACCTCAACTATGTCGGCAAGCGCGCCATGGTGGTCTACGACCTGCCGCTCAACGAGGTCGTGTTCGATTTCTACGACCGCCTGAAGTCGATTTCGAAGGGCTACGCCTCCTTCGACTACCACATCTCCGACTATCGCGAAGGCGACCTGGTGAAGATGTCGGTGCTCGTCAACGGCGAGCCTGTCGATGCCCTCTCCATGCTGGTCCACCGCGACCGGGCCGAGGGTCGCGGCCGCGCCATGTGCGAGAAGCTCAAGGAACTCATCCCGCCGCACATGTTCCAGATCCCCGTGCAGGCCGCGATCGGGGGCAAGATCATCGCCCGCGAGACCATTCGGGCTCTGCGCAAGGACGTGACGGCCAAGTGCTACGGCGGCGACGCAAGCCGCAAACGCAAGCTGCTCGACAAGCAGAAGGAAGGCAAGAAGAGGATGCGCCAGTTCGGCAAGGTCGACATCCCGCAGGAAGCCTTCATCGCCGCCCTGAAGATGGACACCTAGAAGGAACAGCCGTCGAGGCTTCTTCCGCACAATGTTCAGGCCCGGCTTGCAACCAAGCCGGGCCTTTCATTTTGTCGCTGCACTGCAGCAGCAAAGGCTGGAACCTGCCCTCCGCCCCAGAGTTCAACTCAGCGCGGGGCTCTGGTCTCTTTCAATGATCGATGGATGAAGAACGGGGTCTTCCGACGCCGGGCTTCGGCACGTCCATGGGTGCAAGGGACCGCATCTTTCCGCACGCCGCACATCCGAGCCACAGGATCTCGTTCGAAGGAGAACCCATGACTTCGTCCCTGCGGGCCACGTTGCCGACGCTTCTCGCCCTCCTTCTCGGCTATGCTCTCATGCAGGTCGGCAATACCTTGCAGGGCACCCTGCTCAGCGTGCGCGGGAGCATCGAGCAGTTCACCCCGACGGAGATCGGCGCCGTGGGCTCCGCCTTCTGGGGCGGGATCGTGATCGGCTCGCTTTATGCCGGGCGCGTCATTCAGCAGGTGGGCCATACCCGCACCTTCGCGGCCCTGGCGGCGGTTGCCGCGTCGACCGCGCTGTTCCACCTCCTGGTGATCAGCCCTGCCGTCTGGATCGCCGCACGGGCCCTGACCGGGTTCTGCTTCGCAGGCCTTTTCATCGTGGTCGAAAGCTGGCTCAACGCCTCGGTGACCGCCCAGACCCGCGGACAGGTTCTCTCCGTCTACGGCATGACCGGGCTCATCGCCGGCATCGGCGGACAGATGCTCCTGCCGGCGGGGGATCCCTACGGCTACCGGCTGTTCTGCTTCGTCGCCATCCTCATCTGCCTGGCTCTCGTCCCGACCGCCCTGTCGCGCGCCACCGCACCGGCTCACGCGGTCAGCGACACGAAGATCAACCTGATGCAGCTCTACCGCCAATCGCCCTTCGGCGTGGTGGCGGCCGTTCTCTGCGGCGTCACCACCAGCTCGTTCTTCGCGCTCGGGCCGATCTGGGCGCAGGAGCGCGGACTGGACACCGCCGAGATCGCGATCTTCATGGCCTGCGGCACGCTCGGCGGCTTTGCCACCACCTACCCTCTCGGCTGGCTCTCGGACCGCATGGACCGGCGCCACGTGATCATCGGGGCCTCGGCGATGGCGGCCGCGATCCTGCTCGCGCTCATTCATTTCGTGCCGCTCACCGTGCCGGTCTGGCTGATTTTCCTCTATGTGGCCGTCTTCGGCGGCAGCGTGATTCCCACCTACAGCATCGTCACCGCGCATGTGAACGACATGGTGAAGCCAGGCGAGTTCGTCGCGGCGGCGGGCGGCCTTCTGATCCTGCAGGGTGTGGGCGCCACGGTCGGCCCGATCATCGCCGGCGTGGCCATGACGGAGTTCGGACGGCTGGGGCTTCTCTATGTCGTGATCATCGCTCAGACCCTGATGGCGATCTGGGGCGCCTATCGCAGCCTGCGGCGCGCCGCACCGTCCTCGGAGAAAAAGGAAACCTTCGTTCCCGAACCCTCCATCCCGGTCGGCACGCAGCTGGAGGCGTCCTGAGCGCCTCCGGCTGGCCGGTCTCTACACCAGCAGCGACTGTGCCCCGTCGATCCAGACCGGCGTGCCGGTGATGTGCCGTGCGCGGTCGGAGGCGAGGAACAGCACGAGCTCGGCCACCTCCTCGCTCGTGCCCGGCGCCTGGCCGGTGAGCGGGATGGAGCCGGCCGGATATTCGGCGGGAACCTCCGCCTCTTCCGTGTGCCGCTTCGTGGTGTTGTCGGAAATCTCCGTGTCGATCTTGCCGGGGCAGACCACGTTCACGCGGATCCTGTGCTTGGCGAGTTCGACCGCCAGCATCTGCGCCATCGCCACCTGGGCGGCCTTGGTGGCCGAATAGGCGGTCGCGCCCGCGCTGGTGAAGGTTCGCGAACCGTTGATCGACGCCGTGATGACGATGGCGCCCCCGTCCCTCTTCAGATGCGGCACCGCATAATGGAGCGTCAGGTAGGTGCCGCGCAGGTTGGTGTTGATCGTGCGGTCCCATTCCTCGGGCTGCAGCTCATCGATGGGAGCCCAGACGCCGTTGATGCCCGCATTGGCGAACACGATATCGAGGCGGCCGAAGGCCTCGACCAGATCGGCTACGGCCTTGCGCATCTGACCGTCATCTGCAACGTCGGCGACCAGCGCGACGGCCCTGCCGCCCGCGTGCTCGATCTCCTCGGCGACCTTGCGGATTTCGCCGTCCGTGTGGCTCAAAACGCCCACCATGGCGCCCTCGCGCGCGAAGCGCAGGGCCGCCGCCTTGCCGATGCCCGACCCTGCGCCCGTCACGAGCGCGACCTTGCCTTGAAGTTCCATGGTGCTGCCTTTCCTCCGAACGGACCTGTCCCTGAACCGGAGGAAGCGGCGGCTTGTTCCCTCGGCGCCTCAAGCCAGGCCGACGCGGCGCCCGGAGGCGTCGACCACCGGCTCGCCGTCTTCCTTGACGAATTCGCCCTGTTGCGGTGGCAAGATGTCGAGCACGGTCTCGGACGGGCGGCAGAGCCTGACGCCCATGGGCGTGACGACAATCGGGCGTTCGATCAGGATCGGGTGCGCCATCATGGCGTCGAGCAGATCATCGTCGCTCAAGGACGGATCGGCAAGGCCGAGTTCCTCGTAGGGGGTGCCCTTCCGGCGCATCACGTCGCGGATGCTGACACCCATGCGCTCGACCAGCTGACGAAGGAGCAGACGGGTCGGGGGCGTCTTCACATACTCGATGACATGCGGCTCGATCCCGGCGTTCCGGATCAGCCCAAGGGTGTTGCGGGAGGTCCCGCATTGGGGATTGTGGTAGATGATCACGTCCATGGCTTGTCCTGACGATCGAGGAAGGACGTCATGCTTGCCACGGTCCATGAGGGATGGCCAGCCGCGGGTGCCGACGCGAAGGGTCAGCCCTGGCAGGCCGCCCTGCTCTGCACCTTCAATCGCGACAGCAGGCGCTGCGAAAGCGCATCGTGGGCCCCGCGCGTCTCGACGCCGGACAGGGACAGTTCGAGCACCCATTCGTCGGAGAGCGGCACGATCAGGGTTTCCACGGTCATGCCGTGAGGGGCCGTCGGCAGATTGGCATCGACCCAGGTGGCGGACCAGCGCGTCGCTCCGGCATCCGACGACAGGGAGACCGACTGCGCCGGGCGTCCGAGAAGCGCCTCGTAATCCTGCTGCAGGGCGGCGGCGTCGCGGCTCGCCAGATCGGGTTGCGGCATGCCGCGCAGGTCTTGAGCCGAGCGGAGCCCTACGGCGAGCTCCTCGTCGGAGGACGCAGCCTCGATCCCGCTGCCGGTTGACCGCCACTCATCCGGGAGGGAGAGCGAGAAGCAGAGTTCCGGAGCGGCCCGGCCCGTCACCCAGGTCTGGCCGGTGGCCGGATCGAAGCGTGTCCGAACGGACCCGTTCACCGGCGCCGTCGCCAGGGGGGCATTGGCGGCCTGCACGGCTGGGGCCACGGCAAGGCCTGCCAGAACGACTGCCCTGCGGGCCCATGCTCCCCAATTGTCGACGCAGTGCACCTTGGCCTCCAGCGGTAGCGGATCCTTGTTTATCCATGGCAACGCGTCGAAAGCGCGGCGGTTGCGTGTCCAGAGGCATGCCCCCGGGCTCTCATGGGCGGAAGAGAACGAGCGCGGAACCGGGCAACACGAGAAAGGCGGGCCGGAGCCCGCCCTCCTCGTCCGTGATCAGCCGCGGGCGCGGGCACGGATCATGAAGGTGTCGTAGGCGTATTCCGCCACCTGGAACCAGAGATATTCCTCGCCGCGGAAAGCCTTGTAGCTGTCGTAGATCTTCTTGAAATCGGCGTTCTTGGCCGAGATCTCGTCATAGACCTCGTTGGCCGCCTTGTAGGCCGCGTCCATGATCTCCTGCGAGAACGGGCGCAGCTGCGCGCCGTTGCCGACCAGGCTGCGCAGGGCAGCCGGGTTGCGGGCATCGTACTTGGCCTGCGTGTCGACGTTCACATAGCCTGCGGCGGCCTGGATGGCCGCCTGGTAGGGCTTGGGCAGCTCGTTCCATTTCTGCAGGTTGACATAGAAGTGGATGGCGGGACCGCCCTCCCAGAAGCCCGGATAGTAGTAGAACGGCGCGACCTTGTTGAGGCCGAGCTTCTCGTCGTCGTAGGGCGCCACCCATTCGGCGGCGTCGATGGTGCCGCGCTCCAGCGACGGGTAGAGATCGCCGCCGGCGATCTGCTGCGGCACCACCCCGAGCTTGCCCATGATCTGGCCGGCCAGGCCGGCGATGCGCATCTTGAGGCCCTGCAGATCCTGGACGGTTTTGATCTCCTTGCGGAACCAGCCGCCCATCTGCACGCCGGTATTGCCTCCCGGCAGAGCGTAGACGTTGTGCTTGGCATAGAACTCGTTGAGCAGGGCGTTGCCGTTGCCCTGGTAGAGCCAGGCGTTCATCTGGCGGGAGTTGAGGCCGAAGGGCAGCGTGGTGCCGATGGCGAAGGTCGGATCCTTGCCCACGTAATAGTACGAGCAGGTATGGCCCATCTCGACGGTTCCCCCGCCGATCGCGTCGAGCGCCTGAGGCGCACCGACGATCTCGCCGGGTGCGAAGGTCTGGATCTGGAACTTGCCGTCGGTGGCCTCAGCCACGAGCCTGGCGAAGGTCTCGCCGCCGCCGAACAGGGTGTCGAGGGATTTCGGAAAGGCCGAGGTCAGACGCCAGCGAATCTCGGGGTTCGACTGGGCGATGGCCGGCTTGGCAATGGCTCCGGCGGCGGCGCCGACGGTGGCTGCCTGGAGGAATGCACGACGTTTCATGGGCGTCCCTTTCATTCGTTTCCGATTGAAGGCGCGCCTGAGAAGAAAGTTTCAACGCGACGCACTCAAACGAATAGTTGAGACGCCCCTATAGCGGGCCGGGCGGAAGATGGGAGGGGCTTCGAAGCAGGGACTTCATGCATCCAGCGCATGCGTGAACCGGCCCTGGGGCGAAGCGCGCAGCCGGCCGTTCCGCCCCTCCGGTGTCGGGGAAAAACCCGTCAGAAGATCAGCTCGCCCGCGCCCCAAGCGAGGAGGATCAGGAGGACGAAGGCGAGGAGGAAAAGGCCGAACAGGACCTTGGCGATGGTCTTGGCCCCGGAGGCGACGCCTGTGAATCCCAGGGCGCCCGCCACGAGGGAAATCACCAGAAAGATCAGAGCCCATTTCAGCATGTGCATGTCCTTGTCGCTTATGGCCGAGCTACAGGGATTAAGCGCCCAAGCTTGATCCGGTTCCGGTCATCGGGCTCAGATCACCACGGTGACCTTCTCGGCCGCACGGGTCAGGGCCGTGTAGAGCCAGCGGCTGCGATGCTCGCGGAAGGCGTAGGATTCGTCGAAGAGCACCAGGTCGTCCCATTGCGACCCCTGCGCCTTGTGAACGGTCAGCGCATAGCCGTAGGTGAACTCGTCGGATTCCTTGCGCAGGACGAACGGCACCTCCTCCTCGGTCCCCTCGAAGAAGGCCTTGTGCACGGCGACCTCCACGGAGCGGCGGCGGGCGTCGTCGTCGGGCAGCACGTCCATGCGGATGAAGTCGTTGCGGATGCCGCGCAGGGCCTGGATGGTCCAGGTGCCGCCGTTGAGCAGCCCCTTGGTCTTGTCGTTGCGCAGGCACACGAGCTTCTCGCCCGCCGCCGGCATGGGATCGCGGTAGCCGTTCAATTCGCGCAGGCGCGTGTTGTAGAGGCGCCGGGTCTTGTTGAGGCCGACGAGAACCTGATCGGCCGCCATGACGGCGGCGGCGTCGATCTCGCGGCGGCGGATGATGCGACTTTCGCCGTAGGTCCCGGGCTCCAAGCGTCCGCCTTCCCGGACTGTCATCGACAGGTGAATGATGGGATTGTCCTTGGCCTGCCGGTGCACCTCCGTGAGCATCACGTCGGGCTCTCCGTCCGTGAAGAAGCCCCCACCCTTCACCGGCGGCAACTGCGCCGGGTCGCCCAGCACGAGAACGGGCTGCCCGAAGGACAGGAGATCGCGCCCGAGTTCCTCGTCCACCATGGAACATTCGTCGATGATGATGAGGTCGGCCTTGGAGGCGGGGCTCTGACGGTTGAGGACGAATTGGGGACCGTTCTCGTCCGACTCCCGCGAGCGGTAGATCATCGAATGGATCGTCGAGGCGTCGGCGCAGCCCTTGGTGCGCAGCACCAGAGCCGCCTTGCCCGTATAGGCGCCGAAGGCCACCTCGCCGTCCACGTTCTCGGCGATGTGCTTGGCGAGCGTCGTCTTGCCCGTGCCGGCATAGCCGAAGAGACGGAACACCGGACGGTCGCCGCGGCGCAGCCAGGCGGCGACGGCTTTCAGGGCGGCATCCTGTTGCGGCGACCAGGTCATGCGGATTTCGCCTCGCGATGGAGAGAATAGAGAAGACCGACGATGATGATGCCGCTCCCGAGGAAGACGTACGGATCGAGCGCCTCGCCGTAGAACTGCCAGCCGACGAAGGCGATCAGCGGGATGCGCATGAAATCCAGCGGGACCACCATGGTGGCATCGCCGCGCCGGTAGGCGTTGGTGAGGCAGTAATGCGCCAGGAGACCGCCGACGCAGATGCCCACCAGGGCCAGCGCATGCGAGGGCTGGACCTGAAGCCAGAAGGCCCGTCTCACGCCCGCGAGGTTCATCGGGAGCTGCAGCAGGTTCATGAAGAACAGGATCGAGAAGGTGCTTTCCGTCATGGTCAGCCGCTTGGTCATGATCGCCACGAGGGCGAAGCTGAACGCCACGCCGAGCATGAGAAAACTGGCCGGCTGCAAGGTTTCCAGCCCGGGGCGGAGGATCACGAGAATGCCGATGAAACCGAGCACGATGGCGACGAGGCGTCCGCCCGTCATCTTCTCCTTGAGCAGCGGGACCGCCAGCAAGGCGACCCAGGCGGGCGTCGTGAACTCGAGGGCGAAGACGGTCGCGAGCGGCAGGAGCGTAAGGCCGAACGCCCACCCGTCGGTGCCGAGGAAATGCAGGACGTTGCGGGCCAGATGCAGGGGAAAACGGCGCGGCTTCAGCCCGGGCCGCAGTTCCGGCCGGACCATCGCGAGCAGGAGCAGGATGAGGACTCCGGCGGCATTGCGCACGGCGAGCATCTCGAAGATCGAGAACGCGGGTGCGAGCGCACGCACCGCAACGGCCGTTGCGGAGAAGGAGAGGAGTGCGCCGCTCATCCAAAGAACGACGGCGAGGATGCTGCGATGGGGCACGGCGGTCCAACCGGTGTGAGGATCCACTCGCTTAGCCTGCCTCCGCGACCGCGTGAAGCCTCCATGGTCATTCGAGCAAGCGACCAACACGCGCATGAGGCAGGGCGAGCTGAAGCAAACCGACGGCTAATCCTCGCAGCGACGATCCCGCGGAGGATGCCGATGTGTGATTCTCGACGCGGCTGACGACTCTCCGGCCGATTTTCACGCCGCTCGTGCGAAAATTTTTACGTCACGCGCGAGGGGGACTCGAGGCTGCGGAAATGGCTCCTTCGACCCTCTCCAAGTGGATAGGATTCGCGGCGTGTTGTTTAACATCCGTTAAGGCGCCCGAATACTCTGAGACGCGAGACCGTCATCTTTTCTACCCCATTAAGCTATTGATCGCAGAAGCGAATTTTCCTCTCACGACATCGCGCCCCCGACGGCCCAACTGCGTCTGCGCGCCCGAGGAAGCAGCTCTAACTGTCTCATCTTGAACCCGATATTGAGTCTTAGATCTGCAAGTGCAGAGAGCCGTGCCGAGCAAAATATCCACAGAAAAAGTGCACGTTCTACTGTCAACACTTTTCGATAATCGGAACCCGCTTGGTATAACGACGTTGCCTTGCAAGCGTGACGGTTGCACGCGAAGGCCCTTGAAGGAGGCGGCAATGCCGACAGACACTAAGTCAAACCCGCTGACGATGCTGTTCACGGGAGACACCGGTGCGACCAGCACCAAGAAGACCGCGAAGAAGAGCAGCAGCGCACGCCGCAGCTCGACCAGCACCGCCAAGAAGGCTGGAACGAAGAAGACCGCTGCCAAGAAGACGGCTGCGAAGTCGACCTCCCGGTCGGCATCGAAATCGTCGGCCAAGTCCGGCGCGAAGAAGACCACGGCCAAGAAGAGCGCGGCGAAGTCCTCTGCCACGAAGACTCCGGCCCGTTCGTCGGCCAAGTCGGCAGCGAAGAAGTCCACCGCCAAGACCACCGCTAAGACGGCTGCCAAGAAGACCACCGCCAAGAAGACGACCGCGAAGAAGACCTCGGCCAAGTCGGCCGCCAAGAAGTCCGCTTCTCGCTCGTCCTCGGCCCGTTCGGCGACGGCCCGCAAGTCCCCCTCGCGCAGCTCCAGCCGCAGCGCGGTGAAGTCGACTTCGAAGGCCCGCAGCGCGTCCAAGTCGACCCCGAAGCGCGCAGCCGCCGCTTCGAGCCGGACCTCTGCCACGAAGAAGTCCGGCACGGTTGCCAAGCGGTCCTCCGGCTCCCGCTCGTCGAGCGCTCGCAAGAGCCCCTCGAAGTCGCGGAAGCGCTGAGGCCGCCATGCGGCAAGCGCCGGGACGGGCTCATCCCCGTCGCCCGGCGCCTGCGCATAGAAAATCGCCCGGCGAAAGCCGGGCGATTTTGTTTTGGGAGAAGGGCCGGCCGCTTACCGGCCGGTGCTCATCGGATCGCTGGCGCCCCAATAGGGCGTGGCGTTGTAGTAGCGGTGGACGTGCTCTTCCCATTCCCGGTCGTAGGAGGCGTCGTGACCTTCCGCGCTGCGCCGGGGCGCGCCGCGGAGCTGGTCCTCGGAGAGGTTCAGCTCATAGGCATCGAGTTCGGTGTTGTACTTCAGGACGCTCCAGGGGAGCGTGTAATACTCCTCGCCCAACCCCATGAATCCGCCGAAGCTCATCACCGCATAGGCGACCTTGCCGGATCGCTTCTCGATCATCACGCGCTCGATCGTTCCGATCTTCTCGCCGTCCGTGCGGCGCACCGGCGTTCCTTCGACCTTGTCGCTGGCAATCAGGCTGTGGGTTTCGCGAACGTCGCCGCTTTGTGCCGTCGTCTGCATCATTGCGCTCCCTTCATGTGTGAGATCCAAGGCATCGAACCCAAAAGTGGACCCGCTTTTGGGATCCGTCCGATGCTTCATCTTTAAACGGGCGCATCGCTGGGCGCGGAAAGCCGGGGCCACTTTTCCGCACGATGCGCTAGGGCAACGCTCGGGTTGAAATGCAGGTTCCGGTTCGGGCCGGGACCCCAAGGATTTCAAGGCGTTTGAACGATCCTCGCACCAAGCGCTGCCGTAGGAACCCGCTTCCCGACCTCACGTTGACACACGTTTACGAAACTTGAGGATAGGAAGGAGAGTGCCATGGCGGTTCGCCAGAAGCCGGTCGGGGACCAGGTCGTTGTCATCACCGGCGCGTCGAGCGGCATCGGTCTCGCGACGGCCCACCTGTTCGCCGAGCGCGGCGCGAAGGGCCTCGTCCTGGTCGCCCGCAACGAGGACGCGCTGCGCAAGATTGCCGATGAGCTCAGCCATGGGCCGACACGGGCCATTGCCGTGGCGGCGGACGTCAGCAAGCGCGAGGATCTGGACCGGGTGGCGCGCACGGCGACCGAAACCTTCGGCCGGTTCGACACCTGGGTGAACGACGCGGCCGTGGCCCTCTACGGCAATGTCACCGACATCCCCATGGAAGACCAGCGCCAGCTCTTCGACGTGAATTACTGGGGCGTGGTCAACGGCTCAATGATCGCCGCCGACCATCTGCGCCATCAGGGCGGCACCATCATCAACGTGGGCAGCGTCCTGTCCGAGCGGGCCATGATCCTCCAGACCCAGTACTCGGCCTCCAAGCACGCGGTGAAGGCTTTCACGGATGGCCTGAGGATGGAATTGGCGAACCAGGGGGCGCCGGTCGCGGTCACCCTGATCAAGCCCTCCTCGATCGATACGCCCTATGTGGAACATGCGCGCAACTATCTCGACCGGGACAACGCTGTCCCGCCGCCGGCCTACGATCCGCATCTCGTCGCCAAGGCGATCGTGTATGCGGCCGAGCACCACCGGCGCGAGATCACCATCGGGTTCGGCGGCTGGATCATCGGCGCCATGGGCAAGGTCGCGCCTCACCTCGTCGACAAGGCGATGGAATGGACGGGCTACGGGTCGCAGACGACCGATCACCCAGAACGGCCGGCCATGCGCGACAATCTCTATCAGGCCCGTGAGGACGGCGACATGTACTCGTCGCTTCCCGGCGAGCCGCGCAAGACGAGCCTGCTCCTGGAAGCGCAGATCCACCCGTTCGTGACGGCAGCCGTGCTGGCCGGGGTCGCGGCCGGCATCGCGGCCCTGTTCCTGCCTTCCCTGGCGGCGAGCCGGCGTCCGAAACGCGCCAAGCCGCCAGCACCACGCTACCAGCCGACCATGCGCCGCACCGGCAACGGTCATGACAAGCACACCTACGGACCAGGGCACATGACCCAGCGCGGTCCCTACGAGGGCCGCCCGCAGCCGCGGCACTGACGATGCG
Source organism: Microvirga yunnanensis (assembly GCF_025460875.1). Taxonomy (NCBI): domain Bacteria; kingdom Pseudomonadati; phylum Pseudomonadota; class Alphaproteobacteria; order Hyphomicrobiales; family Methylobacteriaceae; genus Microvirga; species Microvirga yunnanensis. Next base: position 33,412 of record NZ_JAMXFI010000023.1, on the reverse strand, counting down.
TGCGGGCCGGATCGGGGATCCGGCCCATTCATTCGAGAGCGACAAGATGGCCGCTTTCCGCACATTCCGAACCCGATGGTTGCAGGCTAGCCTTGCCCCATGATTCCGATTCGCTCTCTCGCCATCGCGCTCGCTCTTCTGGTCGGCGGCTCCGCCGCCGCGCAGGACAAGGGCACCCTCGACCCGAAGCCGCTGCCGCCGCTCGCCGATCCCGGCGATCCGAAGCTCGCCGCGAAGGAGCTCTTCGGGCGGCGCGCCACGCCGGCCGATCTTCGCTCGCGATCGATCGGCAGCTATGCGCGAGGCTGCGTGGCCGGTGCAGCGGCGATCCCGGTCGACGGCGACAACTGGCAGGTCATGCGCCTCTCCCGAAACCGCAACTGGGGCCATCCGCAGATGATCGGCTTCCTGCAGCGGTTCGCCGCCCGGCTTCCAAGCGTGAACGGATGGCCGGGCCTTCTCGTCGGCGACATCTCGCAGCCGCGCGGCGGCCCGATGATCACGGGTCATGCCTCGCACCAGATCGGCCTCGATGCCGACATCTGGCTCACGCCCATGCCCAACCGCCGCCTCTCGCGGGCGGAGCGGGAGGAGATGTCGGCGACGAACGTGGTGCGCGACGATCTTCTCGACATCGATCCGGCCCGATGGACGCCGCAGCACACGGCCCTCATCCGCGCCGCCGCGCAGGAGAGAAGCGTCGCCCGGGTCTTCGTGAATCCGGCCATCAAGAGGGCGCTCTGCCGGGAGGCGGGGGCGGACCGCGCCTGGCTGACCAAGGTGCGGCCGATCTGGGGCCACAACTACCATTTCCACATTCGCCTCGCCTGCCCGGCTGGCGAAGCAGGATGCTCCGATCAGGATCCGCCTCCCGGCGGCGACGGCTGCGGGGCGGAGCTGACCGCCTGGTTCACGCCCCAGATGCTGCATCCCAAACCCGGCAAGCCCCGTCCGCCGCTCACCATGGCGCAGCTGCCGAACGAGTGCCGCGCCGTTCTCGACGCGCCCTGATACGGCCCTGAAGCAGAAAGGCCCGCATCCTTTCGGGATGCGGGCCATTCCAGTCGGTTCTCGAGAAGGGGCAGCCGGGTCTACTCCGCTGCCACGCCGACGCCGATCTGGCAGGACACGCCGGTGCCACCCAGGCCGCAATAGCCGTTCGGGTTCTTGGCCAAGTATTGCTGGTGGTAATCCTCGGCGAAGTAGAACGGCCCTGCGTCGACGATCTCGGTCGTGACCGGCCCATAGCCCTTGGCCGCGAGCGCCTGGCCGTAAGCCGCCTTGGACGCCTCTGCGGCCTGCCTCTGGGCCTCGTCGAACACATAGATCCCGGAGCGGTACTGGGTGCCCACGTCGTTGCCCTGGCGCATGCCCTGGGTCGGATCGTGGTTTTCCCAGAAGGTCTTCAGCAGGGTCTCATAGGAGATCACCTTCGGATCGTAGACCACCAGGACGACCTCGTTGTGCCCAGTGAGGCCCGAGCACACTTCCTCATAGGTCGGGTTCGGCGTGGTGCCGGCCGCATAGCCCGCGGCGGTAATCCAGATGCCGTCCCCCAGCTGCCAGAACTTGCGCTCCGCGCCCCAGAAGCAGCCGAGGCCGAACAGGGCCTTCTCCATCCCGGCGGGATAGGGCGGCTGAAGCGGGCGGTCGTTGATGAAGTGCCGCTCAGCCGTCGGAATCGGGCTGGTCCGGCCGGGCAGAGCCTCGGCGGCGTTCGGCAGGTCGAGTCGTTTGCGGAAGCTGAACATGGGAGGTCCTCGCGTGACCTCGCTCATGTAAGCATTGCCGGCCGCCCGCGGGAGGGGTGGTTCCCTCACCTCCCCGTGAAAGGGGACCCCTTCTTCCTGCGCCGGGAGGCCGGTTCCTGGGGCAAGGATCACTGGGTTCGATCCCACGGATGGGACCTGCTCCTGGGGCGCGGCGCTCTCAAGCGCCGGACGTGTCATCGAACTCACGCCCGATGCTCTAAGCTTTTGTTTGGGCGCATCTTTTTACGCAAAACCGGTTCCCGCTTTTGCGCCCGATGCTCTAAGCTTTTGGTTTGAAGCATCTTTTCACGCAAAATCGGTTCCCGCTTTTCACGTCCGATGCTCTAGCGGCCTGCGAGATATCCGATCGGCTCCAGGGGCTTCTGCCCGAGCCACATGAGCAGCGCGCCGACCAGGAAGCCCGTCACAGAGGCCGGCATCTGCAGGACGTAGGTGGCGATCGGATCCCACAGCCAGGGGTAACCGCGCTGGGCGATGCTGCCCTCAAGCGAAGCCATCCCGCTCGGGAAAAGAGTTCCCCCGACCTTTCCGATCGAAGCGAACGATACAGCATTGTTGACGATCGATCGCGTTCCGTCGATCACCAACCCAATAAATCCCGCTGCGATCAGCAGGAGGCCAAGGCTACGCGCTAGGAACTTCAAGGGAAGATACCTCTATGAACAGAGGGGGAATTATCTAGTGCGTTTTGTCGCAATGGCAAAGGCGATTCCGGCTGATTTGTGACAAGTTCGGACTTGCCTTTTGCCATGATTTGGCGATACACGGGCGCTCCGCAGAGAGAAGCGGAGAACCGGCCGGCCCGCATCGCGCGGATCGCTCGACGGTTCTTGGAGCCGTCCAAGGCTCATGCTGGAGGGGTGGCCGAGTGGTTGAAGGCGCACGCCTGGAAAGTGTGTATACGGGAAACCGTATCGCGGGTTCGAATCCCGCTCCCTCCGCCACTCTCTCCGTATAAGTCGCTGAAGCGACACGGCGAACGCGAAGTCACCGCGAACCTACCCGATCGCAATTCTCACTTCTGCGGCCATCTCGGCGAACGAACCGCTGCGTCGGCTCCCGAGAGCCTGCGGCCCTCGCGCCGTTGACGGGGCCCGCCTTCCGTTCGGCCCCATTGCGCAACGTTTCAGAACTTCAGGCTCTGCGACCGGGAAACGCAACATTGTCATCGCGAGCGTGGTGCGGGCCGCGAGGGCACCTCAGCGGGCTATAGGCAAAGCGCGAGACCACGGATATGACAAACATTACCTAACGGAACCCTACCCACCGAATCCGGGTATGCTCTTGTCTTCACACGTTGCCCCGCGCGCTCAATACTATCCTTATATCGACGGCTTGCGGGCCTTGGCCGTGCTGTCGGTGCTCATCTACCACCTCCATGGACCCTGGCTTCCCGGAGGGTTCGTCGGGGTCGATGTGTTCTTCGTCATCTCCGGCTTCGTTGTCAGCGCGTCCATCGCCAGCTTCAAGGGACAGGGGATCTGGCAATTTCTCGCCTTCTTCTATGCCCGGCGCTTGAGACGCATCGCACCTGCGCTCATCGTTTGTCTGCTGGTCACCGCAATTCTGACAGCATTGTTGATCCCATCCTCTTGGCTCAGCGCCGAAAATCAGAAGACAGGCCTGTACGCCTTCTTCGGACTCAGCAACTTCGTTCTCGCCGCGAGCGGCCGCGATTACTTTGCACCGACAACCGACTTCAATCCCTACACCCACACCTGGTCGCTGGCCGTGGAAGAGCAATTCTATCTGCTGTTTCCGCTTCTGTTTCTGGCCTGGACAAGGGGTGGGCGCGGCCGGACTTGGTCCACCGCCCTCGTCGCCGGCGCCTTGATAGCGTCACTCGGCTGGGGCTGGTGGCAGAGCCGGACCAACCCCCTCGAGGCCTATTTCCTCACGCCGAGCCGCTTCTGGGAATTGGCCGCCGGGGTCCTGCTCTACCAAGGCCTGAGCCGGCTTCCGGAGCCGACAGCATGGTCCGGACCTGCTCGCTTCGTGCGAGGTGCAATCGGCGCATCCTCGCTGTTCGCGGTCCTCGCCGCCTTCGCCATGGCGGTTCCCGCTCGCTTCCCCGTTCCTGGCGTATTGCCGGCAGTCATCGGTACCCTTGGTGTCATCTGGAGCCTTCACCATCATCCTGAATTGAAAGGCCTGCACAGGCTGCTCGGCAGCCGCCCCCTGGTTTTCATCGGCAAGATTTCCTACTCCCTGTATCTCTGGCACTGGCCGGTGTTCGTCCTTTTCCGATGGACGTGCGGGCTGGACGATCTGCCGACGCGCGCCGCGGCGGTTGTGCTCGCGTTCGCCCTCGCCCTGGCCTCCTGGCGCTTCGTGGAGAACCCCGTCCGCTATGGAACTCACCTCGCTCGCCTGCCACACCGTGCGGTGATCGCCGGCAGCCTGTTGCTCGTCGCCCTTGCGGGCTGGGGGGCGGACGTCATCGCCGACAATCAGCATCGGCTCTCACTCAGCACCGTCAGCCGGAACCCGGACGTCTGGTACCCGAACGTCGCTCCCGCCGACGCGGAGGATCCCGGCTGCAATGCTGAACCCGAACGCCACACGGTCGCGGGCGGCCGGATGTTCGTTTACAGTCCGAAGGGCTGCGTTCGATCGGGACCGGTCAGTCCATCCAGCATCTACGTTATCGGCGACTCCCACGCCATGGCTTATGAAGGGCTGCTGAAACAATACGCCGTTCACAGGGCGACACGGATCTACGCCTACACCAATGGCGGCTGCCCATTCATCAGCCTGCAGCCTTGGCGCGACCTCGACGACGCGCGGTGCCGACACTACACGGACACGGCGCTCGGCGACCTGCGCGCCCGCCTGAAGCCCGGAGACGTCCTGTTCCTACCGTCCCTGCGGCTGCCGCGTTTCTCCGACCAGTGGATCTATTTCGGGGAGGAGCAGGCGGAGAGACAAATGTTTGGCTCACGTGCCGACGCAGGACGCCAGCGCAGCGTCGCATTTGCTGTCGCAACTCTGCGAGACATTGCCCAACGCGGTGTTCACATCGTCTTTGAAGGGCCTAAGCCGATATTCAAAGCGCCACCATTCCGCTGCGCTGACTGGTTCAACCGCGGCAATCCGATCTGCGCCCCCGGATTTTCCGTGCCGCGAAGCCTCCTCGACGCTTTCCGCCGACCGGTGCTCCAGTCGCTGACGAGTATTGGCGAGCAGGTTCCCGGTGTCGGCGTCTGGGATCCGTATCCAATACTTTGTCCGGATGACGAGTGCCACGCTTGGCGCGATGGTCAGCCCCTGTTTCTCGACGGCGACCATATCAGCGGCATGGGCAATCAGCTTCTGCTTCCGTCATTCACCGAGGTCATGGACACGCGCCTCGGCATGCCCAGGAGAGCCGCGGCACGCTAAAGCATCGGACGTGTGATCGAACTCACGCCCGATGCTTTAGGCTTTTGTTGCGGAGCATGTTTCCCGGTCGGCGCACGTGGCGGCTGGTCTCTCGGACTCGGCCGTCTCGCCGGCTCAGCTTCGATCAGTGACCATTCGCCCGTTCGCACTCGCCGACAGGTGGCGGCGGCCAAGCAGGAGCGCCCCGGGTCACGACCGGAGCGCGATCGCCGTAGGTTGGCGATAGGCCATAATCGCCGGAACGACAGCAATGATCGCCGCGACGGCCAGAAGGCCAAGGGCGAGCCTGCCGTCCTCCCAGGTCAGCACCACGGGGCTGACGATCCCGCTGGCGTCGGACACCCATGAAGCGAAGATTTTCGCCCCACCCCACCCCAGGGCGACGCCGATCGCGACACCGCTCACCACCAGCGCCAGGATCTCGAACCATACCAGCCCGAAGAGGGCTGCCCGGGGTGCTCCCAGAGCCCGGAGTACGGCGAGTTGGCGGCGCCGCTGCGCCAGATGAACCACGGAGACCAGGATCACGGCGGCAGCCACGAGGCCCTGAGTCGCAAAGGCGATTGCCGCGAGGACCGTCCGGACGTCCCCGAGCGTCGAGAACAATCGGGTCAGAACCTCCGCGGGGAAGACGCCGAGGGTCTGGTCCCTTCGGTACTCGTTCCGAAGGCGATAGGCATCAGCGATGGTCCTCGCCTTCACGATGATGGCGGGCACGCCCTGCGGATTGGTCCAAGGCGGCCCGATCCTCTCCGTCATCTCGGCAGGCCCGCGCTCTGCCTCATAGGCCTCCCCGGTGCGGTCGTGAGCCGCATGGCCGTGCTCGTCGGCGTCGTGCCCGTCCCCCATGTGGTGGATGCGCCAGACACCCTCGATCGGCACCAGGATGGCGCGATCCCAGGGCGTCCCCGTCTCGCCCATCCGTCCGACGACCTGATATTTCAGTTCGGTATGCGTATGCCCGCCCTCCCCGGCCGTTCCGTGCAGCGGCTTCACCTCGTCGCCGAGAGCCAGATCCACCTTCGCGCCGATGACCGCCTCGGCGACGGTTTCGAAGACGCGTCCCTCCGACAATTCCACCCGGCCATCATCCGTGACGAACGCCGCGATGGTGCCGACCACGGGCAGGCCGTTGAACGAATCCCCGAAGCCGACGGGAGCAGCCATTGCCACGCGCGGATCGTCCGCAAGCTTCGCGAGCGCGGATCCGGGCAGCAGCGTCAAGGGTGACGGCTGCAGGAACACGGACGACAGGACAAGCTGCGTCTCGCTGCCGGCCGCCCCGATCACGAGATCGAAGCGTTCCGCCGCCTGCGCGCTGCCGAGCCGCAGGGCGCGCTCCTGGAGGTTGACCGCGACGCCCAGCGCCGTCGCCCCGGCGATCAGCAGGATGATCACCAGGGACCCGACCCAGTGCCGACGCAGGTCCACGAGAACGAATTTCAGCGGGATCATGTCGGTGCCGTCCTGGAACCGACGATCCGTCCGCGCTGGAGGCTCACGACCCGATGCATTGCCCGGGCCAGGGTCTGATCATGGGTCACGACGATCAGCGTCGCGGCGGACGAGGTCGAGAGCCCGATCAGCAAATCCGTAATGCGCTTGGCACTCGTGTCATCGAGGCTCGCCGTGGGCTCGTCAGCGACGATGATGGCGGGCTGCGCCTGCAGCGCCCGCGCAACGGCCACGCGCTGCATCTCGCCACGGGACATGGTCTCAACCTTCTGGTCGTGCCGGTTCAAGCCGACCTGCTCGAGCAGGTGACGGGCGCGTTCGCGCGCATCGTTCCCGAGGCGCGGAACCCGCAATTGCCGCGGCAGGAGCACGTTGTCCAGAGCGCTGAGGCCCGGAAACAGATTGAAGTCCTGCATGATGATGCCCACCTGCTTCGCCCGCCACGTGTCGCGCTTGGCCTCGGACAGGCGCGCGATATCGATGCCGTCCCAGAGAACCGCCCCGGAGACGGGCCGCTCAAGTCCGGTCAGGATGTTGAGCAAGGTCGTCTTGCCCGCGCCCGATGGCCCCGTGACGGCCAAGTGCTCGCCCGTAGCGATAGCAAGGTCCGGCACATCGATCACGGGTTCGGGCAAGCCCCGGACGCGGACAGACACATCACGAAGAAGGGCACTCACTGCGGTCACACTGTCTGAAAGTGAGCATGGGTCAGCCGCAGCAGGCTGACGAACCCGGTCTCCGGGTCCGTCCACGAGCCATGCTCGAGGAGGCCATCGACCGTGATCGTCGCGTTCGACTGAACGAAGGTCTGCTTCTCCTCGAGATAGACGACCACGATGTCGCTCGGCCAGTCGGCGTCGGACGAACAGAAGGGACACAGCGCCATCGGCATCTTCGTCAGGACGAAGAAGGCGGCTTCCGCCTTTAGAGGTGGCGCCATGAACCCCTTCATGAGCACGCGCCTGCCGCTCAGTTGCTTGACCCGGTCGGAGACGGTCATGCCCAGGACGCCGACCGAACCGTAAAGTTGTTCGAATGTCAGTTCCGGCGACCCGGCCTTCGCTCCCGGCGACAGGAGAGCGGCCCCTATCCCGATCGTGAGAAAACGGCGTGTCATCATGGCATGTCCAAATCAGCAGGATCAACAACCGAGCGGGATCGGGGCGGCAGGATCGCCGCCCCGATCCGGACTCTCACTTCTGCGCCTTTTGCTGGACCGGCGTCCGGCCCAGGGCGAGCGCATCGGCCATCACGCGAAACACGTCCGTGTTCTCCATGTAGCCGTGGAGCATCTCCGCGCCGGGTCCCTGTGCCTGAAGGACGACGTCGTCGACCGCGTGAACGCCCGTATCCGCGTCCTTGGGCAGATTTCCGACACGGAGCACGGCTCCCGGCACGTTCTTGTAGGCCTCGTTCGCCACGTACTGCTTCTTCTCGTTCTGAACGGCCGGCACGAACGGGTCGTCCAGCTTCGGGCGGAACGTCTCGTAATAGTCCGGGAAGTTGTTGGCGAACATCGCCAACCGACGGGAGACGTCCACACGGTCCGGATAGCCGTCCTTGTCGGCATCGGTGTAGTTCGGGAAGCCGGCCTCGGCATAGGTGCCGACTTTCTCGCGCATCTCGTCGCCGGGCTTGTCGTCGTTGATCGCGCCGATGATCGAGGTGCCGTGGGTGTGGTCGCCCGTCACGATGATGAGGGTGTCGGGATTCGACTTGGCGAACGCCTGCGCAACCGCGACTGCCTTGTCGAACTCGATCGTGTCGACGAGCGCGCGCTCCCAATCGAGCGGGTGGGACATCTTGTCGATCGATGCTCCTTCGACCATCAGGAAGAAGCCCTCCGGGTTCTTCGAGAGAACCGACAGAGCGGCCTGCATCATCTCGACCGTGCCGAGCTGGTTCGGGAACTTGCCCACCGTGCCCTTCTTGAGGAACTTGCGATCCAGGGTCACGTCCATGTTGCCGGGATGGAAGAGCCCAAGGAGCTTGCCGGCGTTGGACTCGCGGGCTGCCTTGGTCATTTCCTCCTCGGTCGTGGCCACGGCATAGCCGGCGTCCCTGAACTTCGCGATGTAATCGATGTCATCCTTGCGCTTGGAGCCAGGGGTGGACTTCGGCAGGAAGTAGGCCGACCCTCCCCCGAGGATGACCTCGGGCTTCACATTGAAGATATCGGCCATCAACTCGGCCTTGTCGGCGCGGCGGCGGGTATGGCCAACCACGGCAGCGGGGGTTGCATCCTGCAGCTCGGCGCCCGACACGATGCCCACGGACATTGTGGTGTTGCGCCGGATGATTTCCGCAATCGTCTCCTGCTTGGGATGCTCGAGCGAGCTCTTCGCGCGGCTCGCATACACGCCGAGCGCGTTCACCGCAGACTTATGGCCCGTCATGTAGGAGCTCATGGTGTTGGCGCTGTCGGCCGCGATCGAGTCCGTCGACGAGGTGCCGATGAAGGCCATCGCCGGCAGGTCATCCATGGCAAGACGGCCGTTGGCCTTGCCTTCGGTGTTGCCCTTGGACATGATGCGGGCGCCGGTGCGGTGGGCCACGGAGAGGCCGTCACCCAGCAGGAAGATGACGTTCTTCGCGCGCCTCTCGGCGGGTGTCCCGAAGATGGACCAATTGACCTTCTTGCTCACGTCCCCAGCGGAGACCTCGACAACATAATCGCCCGGCTTGGCGACGGCAGCGTCGCGGATGATCAGCGACGAGACGTCGGCGCCATCCTCCTTCTCGATGTAGGTGAAGGACGAGCCGAGCATTTTCTCGGCATCCTCGCCGTTGATCGTGACCTTGATGTCCTTCTGAGGCAGGACCTTCGGGAGTTCGACCTTGAAGTCGAACTTCGCACCGGAGAGGATCGTCGCCCGGTCGATCGGGTACACGGCCTGGGCGTGGGCGATGCCCGGAACGGCCACGGCAGCCAGCAATGCCAATAATGTGTGCTTCATCGGGAGCCCTCGCGCCTGATTGCGGAAGATGGAAACAATTGCTTCACGCTGCTGCATCTCACCTTGCCAAAGGGCAGCGGCGTCGCTTCGCGGCATAAGGCGATCACATGTCAGCCAGATGACAGGGCGGTTGAAGAGCCCTCGCGAAAGCCCCTGCGCCGCGACCTGGCACACCTCTCCACGATGAACGGCCGGGAATCTGGTGCCGGGGACCGACGGGTTACCGGGATGTCATAGGCTTATGGATAGATGCCGCTCGCTTTCGGGGGATCGGATCGTGCACAAGCCCGTTCAGAAAGCCCTTCTGCGCCACCTCCGCGAACAAGGAGAGCCAACGGGCGCACTCCTGATCACCGTCCGTGATGGGCAGCCGCAGGTGACGGGTCTCATCCATGAGGCCGATCAGGCCGCCGAGGCCGTGATCACGGCCGTGATAGCCGCCATCCATGAACCGGACGCTGCCGCGGGGAACGAGGACTCGATAGGCCCCTGTGCCGGACGAGCGTGACAGGTGTCGCAACCGATCGGTCCGTCGAAGGATTGTCAGGATCGCCAGTAGGGTTCGAGCGACGCGAGCTTCTGATAATGTTCCGTCGCATCGGTCAGGAGGCTGTCCACCCGAGTCATCTGCTCCCAATGGATGACGTCGGCCATGGGAGACGCGTCCATATGGCCCCCCACGGCGATATCGTTGAGCTCTCCCAATGTCTCCTGGAGCGCCTCGAGGGCGCTCAAGGCCTTCCGCTTCCTCTTCTTCGCGCCGCCGCCTTTGAACAGGCTGTCGAAGAACTCGGTTGCATACCGAAGCTTCTTGATTTCGATTCGCACCTGATGGCGCTCGTCGGGGTCCAGTTCGACAAGGTGCCTGCCGCGCTTGATGATCTTTTTCCACCGTCGTCCGAGTTCCTCGTCGGCCAGCATCGCGACAGGCTGGTCTCGAAGCTTGCGGGCGGCCTTGCCACTGCCCTCGCGCCATTCCCCGGCCTCGATCCAGGCGGCCGTCTTCAGGACACCTGTGATGAAGCGAGGCGATGAGACCGCCTCCTGGGCGACCTCGTAGGCGCGGTCACGCCGCTTCTGGTACTCAGCGAGAAGGCTCTGGTAGCTCGGGTCCGTGCCGTACCGATCCCGTGCGGGCTCGAGGACCGTGGCGATGTAGACGTCGAGGTCGCGTGCTTCACCCAGCACATTGGCCATCCATTTGAGCTCGGCCCGGATCGGATCCCGCCGCACATCCTCGACGACGGCCTTGAACAGGGTCATGGCGGCCCGGAGCCGCCGCAATGCGACCCGCATCTGATGGACGGCGTCGGCCTCCGGCACACGCCGGACGATCGCCTCGTTGGCCATCAGATGCTGGAGGCAGGACACAGCGATGACTTGGAAGGCCGCGGCGCTCGTCATCTTGCGCTTGAGGACCACAGGGGCCGCCTTGATCCGTGTCGGCTGCTCGCCCGAGGCCGCCTCGTAGCCACGCTCGGCCTTGGTCTTGAAGCTCAAGCGCAGAGGCGCCGCCGTCGAGAGCGACAGAGCGAGCTGGAACAGCTCGGCCGCTGTCCCATCCTTGAGTTCAAGCTCCAGTTCCCCGAAGTACGTCGTCCGTTCGCTTCCCTGTATCGTGCTGCTGTCGGCAGCAACCTCAATCACGCTATCCGCATACGCAATGTCGCGGAGCTTCCGTTCCGTGGTCACATGGAAGACCGGTGCGATCCTGTCGCTGTGCTCAAGGAACGGTTCGAGGGCAGTGTCTTTCGCGAGGGCGTAGTCGGGGCTGTCGCTCTCGACGTCGTGTTCCCACTCGCTCCGAGCCACGGCGACGCTGCTCGGCCGCCGAGCGGCCTTGATGGTCTGGATGCGCTGCTCTCCATCGCGTCTGACCCTGAGCGAGATCCCAGCCTGCCTCAGAGCATGATCCGGCGTATCGAAATAGGTCGAGTGGAGGGTCTGCGATCTGGCGCCGTGAGACTTTTCGGCGAGGAGCGGATGAGCCAGCACCGTCTCAAGCTCAGAAGGCGCAACCTCCAGCTTCAACTCGATTTCCTGGGGAGGGCTCGGTCTGGATCGCATGGGTCATCTCAGGATCTATCACTGAGGTTCGGAACGTCAAGCTATCTGAGCGGTTCCACGACGAGCGGGACCTAGGGAGAGCCGCCGAGCCATGGTCCGGCAGAGAGCCATTCATCCCACACGCATATCCTCCCGGCGGTTCGGAGCCCTGCCGTTCATATGGAGCGATGACGGCTCTCTCACCGTGATGCTCGTGACGACACGCGGACGCAAGATCCGGATGTTTCCCAAAGGCCCGCCGATCCCGGCGCTCGAGCCGAGGGACAGAGCGTCATCGCGAACACCAAGCCGCGGGCATCGTCTCCGCTCGACCCAAGGACACGCTTCCTCTCCGGACGAAAGGGACAAGGGGACGGGTTTTCGCGTTGTTCCGACTGTCACTGCCTGAATGTCCGGTGCCCTATGGAGTTCTTCGAGGTCCTGCTCGGCCTGCTCGCCGCCTGCGTGGCCCTCGCTCTCGTGGCACGCCGGCTCAAGGTCCCGCTCGCGGCGGTTCTCGTGCTCGGCGGGATGATGCTGGCGCTCATCCCGAGCTTGCCCGCCGTCGATCTCGATCCGCAGCTCGCCCTGGTGGTGTTTCTGCCGCCCTGGAGCCATGCCGTCACGCTCCCCTGGGCGGGCATGCGAGGCGTCGTCAGTCTGGCGGCGGCCCTCGCACTGCCGTCCGAGTTCCCGAACCGGGACATCATCCTGTTCCTGGCATTCTGCGCCATTCTCGCCACTCTGGTTCTGCAAGGAACCGCTCTCGGCCCTCTCATTCGCCTCATGGGCTTGGACAGGACCGAGGGTGAACCCCTCAACCCAACCGTGACCCCGGATGCGATCGACGCCCGCAGCGAGGCCACCGTGGCGGCGATGACGGCCGTGAAGGACGAGGCCGATTACACGCATGGAGAGGAAGCCGCGGTGGCCAGCGACCTGCTGCGCCGCTTGAAGCAAGGGGCGGACCAGGCCGATCGCATGCAGGCGGACATGGAGACCGGGTCACAACGGCTCGAGACCCAGCTGCGCCTGCGGCTGATCGCGGTCGAAGCGGCCCGCGCCAAGCTTCTCGCCGATCGCACGCACGACCTCTACACGGACGCCATGAGCACATTCGTTGCGGAGCTCGATCTGGAAGAGCAGCGGATCAGAACGGCCCTTGGCGAGGCGTGATGAACATTGTCGAGCGCCTCTGTTCCGGCAGGGTGCTCCCATTGTTCAAGATCCGGAACAACGCAGGCGCCCATGAGTTCAGCTGACGTGGCGCATCCTGGCAGACGACCCTTCCACGTCACCCTTCACGAACAAGCCGACACGCCACGTTCAGCACGGAGTTGACCATGTCCCGCAACGGAGCCGATGTTCTGGTCGAGAGCTTGATTGCCTGGGGCGTCAACGTGGTGTTCGGGATGCCGGGAGACGGCATCAACGGGGTGATGGAATCGATCCGGACCCGGTCCGATCGCATCCGCTTCATTCAGGTCAGGCATGAGGAATCCGCCGCCTTCATGGCCTGTGCCTATGCCAAGTTGACAGGCAAGCTCGGCTGCTGCCTCGCCACGACGGGCCCTGGCGGCATTCACCTGCTCAACGGCCTCTACGATGCCAAGTTCGACCGGGCGCCCGTCCTGGCGATCACGGGATTGCCCTATCACGATCTCATCGACACCTTCACGCAGCAGGATGTCGATCATACGAAGCTGTTTCAGGATGTCGCTCTCTACACGGCCCGGATCATGAGCCCCATGCAGGTGGAGAGCACGATCGAGCTCGCCTGCCGCATGGCGCTTGCTCACCGGGGTGTCGCGCATGTGGCGATTCCCGTGGACGTGCAGGAGGAGCCGGAGGCCGAGACGAAGCCCTCGGATCGCAACGTTCCACACCATGCGTCCTTCGCGCAGACGCAATCGATCGGAATTCCCGCACCGGACGCCGTCGCCCGTGCGGCGGAGATTCTGAACGCGGGGCGAAGGATCGCGATCCTGGCGGGACAAGGAGCTTATCACGCGCGGGACGAACTGATCCGCACGGCGGAGCTCCTCGGTGCTCCCATCGTCAAGGCGCTGCTCGGCAAGGCCGTGGTGCCCGACGATCATCCGCTGACGACGGGCGGCATCGGACTTCTGGGCACGAGGCCGTCTCAGGAGGCCTTCGAGCAGTGCGACACGCTCCTCATCGTCGGTTCGACCTTTCCCTACATGGAATACTACCCCAAGCCTGAGCAGGCCCGCGGCGTACAGGTCGACCGGGACCCGACCCGCATCGGCCTTCGCTTTCCGGTCGAGGTCGGGCTCGTCGGCGACGCGCGCGCCACTCTCGAGATGCTCAATGCGAAGCTCGCCCGCAAGGATGATCGCAGCTTCCTGGAACAGGCCCAGCAGGGCATGGCCGAGTGGCGACGTCTCCTTCACGATGCGGTCGAGAAGAACGAGCCGCCGATGAAGCCCGGCCGCGTCGCCCGCGACCTGAACGAACGTCTCGCCGACGACGCCATCGTCACGTGGGATTCGGGCCACAACACCGGTCTTCTCGCCCGCTACGTCGAGGCGCGCGCCGACCAGATGTTCATAGGCTCCGGTCTCCTGGCCTCCATGGGCTGCGGGATTCCCTACGCGGTCGCGGCCGCGCTGGCGTTTCCGGGCCGACAGGTGGTGGCTTTCGTGGGCGATGGCGGCTTGAGCATGCTGCTCGGCGAGCTCGCGACCGTGGTCCGCTACGGACTTCCGATCAAGATCGTGGTGGTGAAGAACAACACTCTCGGCCAGATCAAATGGGAGCAGATGATGTTCCTCGGGAATCCCGAATACGAATGCGACCTCACACCGATCGACTTCGTGAAGGTCGCCGAGGGCTTCGGCATTCGCGGCTTCCGCATCGAGGATCCGGCGCAGTCGGGCTCAATTCTCGATCAGGCGCTCGCCGAGCGCGGTCCGGCGCTGGTGGAGGCGGTCGTCGATCCCAATGATCCGCTCCTGCCGCCCAAGCGCATGGAGAAATATGCAAAGAACCTGGACAAGGCTCTGCAGAGCGGAACGCCGGGCCGCGATGAAATCAAGCGGGCCCTGGAGGAAGAACCGGCTCGCACGATGCTCCGAGGCTGAACTCGCCGCACGGCATAGGACGCGCGGCTTGATGTGGAACGACGAGAGCCCCGCCCGGTTGACGGGCCATGGGAGATGTGCGCGGCACCTCCCCTCCACGACAGTGCACAGGAGGTCTCATGCGCTACGCTCCACACCCCGCGACGCTTCTGCTCGGAATCGCTCTCGCATCATCGACGAGTCTCGGTTCTGCGATGGCTCAGCAATCGCCAGCGCAGCAGCCCTTCGAACAGGTTGCGACCTTCGACCATCAGGTCACGGGCGTGGCCGTTTCGCAGGACGGACGGATCTTCGTGAATTTTCCGCGCTGGACCGAGGATTCTCCTGTCTCGGTGGCCGAGGTGATGAAGGACGGTTCTCTCAAGCCGTATCCGGATCAAGCCTGGAACGAATGGCGCAATGCCAGGAAGGACGAGATGGCGCCGCAGGACCATTGGGTCTGCGTGCAGAGCGTGGTGGCCGACAGCCAGGGCAACCTTTGGGTGCTCGATCCTGCCGCCCCGGCGCAGGACAAGGTGGTCGCGGGGGGTCCGAAGCTCGTGAAGATCGACCTGAAGACGAACCAGCCGAGTCAGACCATCTCGTTCACCGAGGAGGTCGCGCCGCAAGGATCCTATCTCAACGACGTGCGCTTCTCTCCCGACGGGCGTCACGCCTATCTCACGGATTCCGGTGTGAAGGGCGCTCTCATCGTTGTCGATCTGCAGAGCGGCAAGGCCCGTCGCGTGCTCGACGGCCATCCCAGCACTCAGGTCGAGAAGGACGTGCAGGTGAAGGCGGATGGTCAAGTGCTGCGCCGTCCCGATGGGCGTGGCGTCGAGTTCGCCGCCGATGGCATCGCCCTGACCCCGGACGGGCGGCATCTTTACTGGCAGGCGATCAAGGGCAAGACGCTCTACCGCATTGCGACCGACACTCTGGAGAATGCCCAAGCCTCCGACCGCGATGTTGCCGCCAAGGTCGAGACCATAGGCGAGAATGGTGTCGCGGACGGCCTGCTCATCACGCGCCGCGGGGACCGGATGATCGTCACGGCACCGGAAGACGATGCCCTGAAGGTGCGGGTTCTGAGCGGCGCTCAGGGCAGCCGCCCGACGATCCTGGTCCAGGACAAGCAGCTCCGCTGGCCGGACAGCCTCGCCGAAGGGCCGGACGGCACGCTCTACTTCACGACCTCGCGCATCCAGGACTCGGCCACCTACAAGCCCGATGCCCCCAAAAGCCTGCCGACCCAGCTCTGGCGCATGAAGCTCGACAGCGCCGAAGCGACTGGTTCCCTCACCTCTCCGGCGCAGCCGCAGCAGTAGCGCCCGTTTCGCAAGGACCACGACGATGGCTCAGGATTTTCCCAAACCACCCTTCCCCGATCAGAAGCAGCCCATGCCGGGCTCCAGCGGCGCCATGGATCCGCAGCCCGACTATGGCGAGGACAGCTACAAGGGCTCCGGACGGCTGGCCGACAAGAAGGCGATCATCACCGGGGGCGACAGCGGTATCGGGCGTGCCGTCGCTCTCGCCTATGCCCGCGAGGGCGCTGACGTGCTGATCAGCTATTACAACGAGGAGGAGGATGCCCGCGAGGCTCAGCGCCTTGTGGAGTCGGCCGGTCGCAAGGCCGTGCTCATGCCCGGCGACATCAAGGATCCGGCCCATTGCCGCGCCATTGTCGACCGCGCGGTGAGGGAGTTCGGCCGCATCGATATCCTGGTCAACAACGCGGCCCATCAGGCCTCGTTCACCTCCATCGAGGAGATCAGCGACGAGGAATGGGACGTTACCTTCCGCACCAACATCCATGCGATGTTCTATCTCTGCAAGGCCGCAGTGCCGCACATGCCGGAAGGCAGCGCGATCATCAACACCACCTCGGTCAACGCCGACACGCCGAGCCCGCAGCTCCTGGCCTATGCCACCACCAAGGGGGCCATCCAGAACTTCACAGCCGGCCTGGCGCAGCTGCTCGCCGAGAAGAACATCCGCGTGAACTGCGTGGCTCCAGGTCCCATATGGACCCCTCTCATCCCGTCCACCATGCCGTCGGAGAAGGTGAAGGAATTCGGCTCGCAGGTGCCGATGAAGCGTCCCGGGCAGCCGAGAGAGCTGGCTTCCGCCTATGTCATGCTGGCGGATCCGGATTCGAGCTATGTCTCGGGGGCCACCATTGCAGTGACCGGCGGCAAGCCGATCCTCTAGATTTGCAGGGCATGCAGCTCGGTCGCCGTGCCGACATCCCGGAGAATGGATGGGCTCTTCACGGGCCATTCCACCACTCCCGGACGGTCGCGCAGGATCCGGCCCGCTCCAGCATCGCCTGACAGCTCCCGGATGCGCCCCTGCAAGGATCAATGATCGTGACGGCAAGGCCGAGCCCTGCCGCCATGGGGGCGAGTGCTTGGCTCACATGAACCGCCCCGACGACGAGGAGCTTGATGGGCGGAATCTGCACGTTCACAAAGAACTGTCGTCCTTCCTGCTCGACGAGACCGCTCTTGCGAAGGTCGAGGTGCTCCTCGAGGCGCCGGCGCACGGGATCGTCCGCAATGTCCGTCTCACGGACGGGGCGCTGGCGTCCGGTGTCGACCTCCGTGATCAGGACAGCCGCACGACGGGCGGCGCTCTCCTCGGCCCATCCCGATCGACACGACCTATCCGAGCAGCTTGTCGATGGTGATCGGGTATTCCCGGACACGCTTTCCCGTGGCGTGAAAGATCGCGTTTCCGATCGCCGCGGCGGTTCCGACGACGCCGATCTCGCCCACGCCCTTGATGCCGAGAGGGTTCAGCTTCTCCTCGTGCTCGGACACGAAGATTACCTCGATGTCGTGGATGTCCGCGTTCACCGGGACGTGGTACTCGGCGAGGTTGTGGTTCATGAAGCGCCCGAGGTCGTGGTCGAGCATGGATTCCTCTTCCAGCGCCATGCCGATTCCGAACACGACGCCGCCGATGATCTGGCTGCGCGCCGTCTTGGGGTTCAGGATCGTCCCGGCCGCGACCGCATTGACGATCCTGGTCACTCGGATGATGCCCAGTTCCTCGTCGACCCTGACCTCCGCGAAGATCGCGGAATGCGAGTAGCCGGAATAGCGCATGTTCGTCAGCATGCCGGGACTGGCCTTTTCCTCCGCCTCGATCCTGTCGACTCCGCCGGCCTGCATGGCCTGCGCAAAGGTGACGGAGGCGCCGGGATCGCTCATCAGCCGGATTCGCCCGTCAGCGAACATCACCTGCTCGATGCTGGCATTGGCCAGCGGCGAATCGTCCATCTGGCGGGCATGCTTGAAAAGCTGTTCCCGGACCGACTGGCAGGCCTTCTGCACGGCGGACCCCGACGAGGCGGCTGTCCATGATCCGCCCTGGACAGGCGATTTCGGCAGGCTGGAATCCCCGATCCTTGCGGTCACCGCCGCCATCGGGAGACCCAGGGTCTCCGCCGCGATCTGAGTCAGGATCGTGTAGGTGCCGGTGCCGATATCGGTGGTCGCGGTGGCGACTTCGAGCTTGCCGTCGCGGGTCAGGACCGCGCGCGCGGCCGTCTTCTGCATGATGGCTTCCCATACCCCTGTCGCCATGCCCCAGCCGACGAGTTCGCGTCCCTCGCGCATGGAGCGCGGCTCGGGGTTGCGCTTGGCCCAGCCGAAACGCTCGGCCCCCACCTGGTAGCAGGCCCTGAGCTCCTTGCTCGTGAAGGTCTTCTTGTCGGCCTCGTCCACCTCGGCATAGTTCCGCAGGCGCAGCTCGATGGGATCGACGCCGGTGGCATAGGCCAGTTCGTCCATGGCGGTTTCGATGGCCGCAACCCCGATGGCCGCCCCTGGCGCGCGCATGTCGATGGGGGTGTAGGTGTCGACCTGCGCCAGCTTGTAAGTCAGCTTGACGTTGTCGCAATGGTAGAGGAGGTTCGCCCAGTTCACGACGACCTCCTGATAATCCTCGAAGGGGGAGGTGGTCTGGATGGCATCGTGCATGATGGATACGAGTGTCCCGTCCGGGTTCGCTCCGAGCGAGATCGTCTGGATCGTCAGGGGCCGGTAGCCGAAGGTGAACATCTGGTCGCGGGTCAGGACCACGCGGACCGAGCGCTTGAGCTCGAGCGCCGCCATGACGGCCAGGAACAGCTGGTATTGCGGACGCAGGCCGGATCCGAAGGCTCCGCCGATGAAGGGCGACACCACGTGAACCTGGCCACTGGAGAGGCCGAAGACACTCGACACGTAGCTCTGGCTGTTCTGGGCTCCTTGCGTCTTGTCGTGGATGGTAAGCGAGCCGTCCTCCCCGTAAACGACCGTCGAGGCATGGGGCTCCATCGGATTGTGGTGCTCGATGGCGACCCGGTATTCCCCATGGACCTTCACCGGGGCCTGCGCGAAGGCTCCCTCGGCATCGCCCCGCGGGCTTGGCGGCGCCTTGACGCCCGAGCGCTTCTTCGGCGGCACATAGGCCTCGCTCCGCCTGAGATCGAGATCGGTCATGTGGGCGTCGGTTTCGTACGCGACCCGCACGAGAGAAGCCGCATGGGCGGCAAGCTCGAACGACTCGGCGACCACCAGGGCGACCGGCTGGCCGCTATAGATCACCTTGTCGTCATAAAGCGGCCGGAAGGGCGATCCGGGAGGGGCCGTCTCGTCCCGGAACTTATGGTCGAACCAAGCCGTCCGGGGCCGGTTCTCATGCGTGAAGACCTGCAGCACGCCTGGCACGGCAAGCGCCTCCGACGGGTCGATCGACGCGATCCGCCCCTTGGCGATGGCACCCGAGACCACGATCCCGTAGGCGAGATCCGGCGCGTCGAATTCCGCCGCGTATTTCGCCTCGCCTGTGACCTTGGCGCGTCCGTCCACGCGGTTCTGAGGGGTGCCGATGTAAGCGTTCGCCTGCTGCATGGCCCTGCCCTCACTTGATCCGCTTGTCGGTTTGAGACTGGGGTGTTCCGGCCGCAGCCTGCGAGAGGGCGCGAACGATCGCCCGTCTGGCGAGATCGATCTTGAACGCGTTGTCCTCGTGGCCCTTGGCATCCTTCAGGATGTGGTCGGCAACCGCAATGAAGCAGTCGCGGGTGGCCGGCCGTCCGTGCAGAAGGGCTTCCGCCTCGGGATCGCGCCAGGGCTTGTGTGCGACCCCGCCAAGGGCAAGCCTCGCCTCGGCGACAGCATCTCCCTCCATGCGGAGAGCAACGGCGACGGACACGAGCGCGAAGGCATAGGAAAGGCGGTCGCGCAGCTTGAGATAGGTGTAGTGGCGGCTGAAATCCGCCGGCGGGAGCTCGACGGCCGTGATGATCTCCCCATGCCGCAGGTTGGTGTCGATCTCGGGCCGGTCGCCCGGCAGGCGGTGGAAATCGGATATCGGAATCGCCCGCTCGCCATCGGGCCCCGCCACGTGGACCATGGCCTCCAGGGCCGCCAGCGCGACCGCCATGTCGGACGGATGCGTGGCGATGCAGTGCTCGCTGGTGCCCAGAATCGCGTGGATGCGGTTGCGGCCGGTGATCGCCGGGCAGCCCGTGCCCGGCTCGCGCTTGTTGCAGGACGTGCCGGGGTCGTAGAAATAGTAGCAGCGGGTCCGCTGCAGGAGATTGCCACCGGTCGTCGCGGCGTTGCGGAGCTGCGGCGAGGCTCCGGCCAGGATGGCGCTGGAGAGAAGCGGGTATCGGTCCTTGATGCGCGGATCGTAGGCGGCGGCGTCGTTGGTCACCAGGGCGCCGATCCGCAGGCCGCCGCCGTCTGTCTCGGCGATCTGATCGAGCGGAAGCCGTGTGATGTCGATCAGCCGTTCCGGCCGCTCCACGTTGTACTTCATCAGATCAATGAGATTGGTGCCGCCGGCGATGAAGCGGACCGTCGGATCGGCCGCGGCCTCCCGGACGGCTTCATCGACACTTGAGGCCCGCAGGTAGGAAAATCGGTTCATCGCCCGGCCTCCCCGTCAGCCCCGATCACCTGCTCGATGGCGTCGACGATGTTCGTGTAGGCTCCGCAGCGGCAGATGTTGCCGCTCATGAGTTCGCGGATCTCGTCGCGGGTGCGTGCCCGTCCCTCCTCGATGAGGGCGACGCCCGAGCAGATCTGCCCGGGCGTGCAGTAGCCGCATTGAAAGGCATCGTGATCGATGAAGGCCTGCTGCAGGGGATGCAGGTCCCCACCCTGCGCCAAGCCCTCGATCGTGGTGATGCGTGCCCCGTCCTTCATGACCGCGAAGGCCATGCAGGAGTTGATCCGCCGGCCATCGACGATCACCGTGCAGGCGCCGCATTGTCCGTGATCGCAGCCCTTCTTGGTGCCGGTCAGGCCGAGATGATCCCGGAGCAGGTCGAGCAGAACCGTCCAGGGCAGCACGTCCAGCTGCCGGGTTTCGCCGTTGATTGTCAGGGTGACGGACATCGCCTCCGGCAGAGGCGCGCTTGACTGGCTTGCGCTCACCCTGGGCCTCCTTCGAAATGAAAAGCGATCGTTCAGGCCAGGATGGATCGGGCTGAGGCGATAGCGGCCGCAGGGACGACGGCCGTCCGCAGCCACCTTTCAACGATTCAAATCTGCTCGGGTTCCTGGTGAGCGCGCCGACCGTGCGACGCGGCGGATATCAGCGCTTTGGCGCATCCGTCGGGGGCATCATGATTCGGGGAAGAGCACGCCGTCCAGGATCTCGAGACCGATCTCCTCACCCTGACGGAGGCTCGTCGCCAGAGGAACCTCGACCTCGAGCTTCGCCCCGTCGGCGCGCAGGACCTCGATCCGCCGCATGGACCCGAGCCGTCGAACCCCGCTGATGGTGCCCGTCTGGTGCCCCTGGCCGGGAGCCGTCGGCCTCAGATGCCAGGGGCGGCAATAGAGCTGGAACGGGCTGCCTTGGGATCTCGAAGCGGCGACCGGCACGGGCTTTCCACGGACCAGCACCCGTCCGTCGCGGATGTCCGCCCGGAACCGGGCGGCCTGGCCGAGAAACGTCATGACAAACGGTGTCGCGGGATGATCCTGCACGTCGTCGGGACTGCCGACCTGCTCCAGCCGCCCCTGATTGAGGACTGCGACCCGGTCCGCCAGCTCGAGGGCCTCGTCCTGATCGTGCGTGACGAAGACCGTGGTCTTTCCAGTGCGCTCGTGGATGTCGCGCAGCCACGCACGGAGGTCCTTGCGGACCTTGGCGTCGAGGGCGCCGAACGGCTCGTCGAGCAGCAGGACGCGCGGCTCGACGGCCAGCGCGCGGGCCAGGGCGACCCGCTGACGCTGCCCGCCGGAGAGCTGCGACGGGAACCGGCTCTCATAGCCCGACAGCTGGACCAGATCGAGCAGTTCCGAGGTGCGGCGGCGGATCTCGGCCCTGGACGGGCGGCTCCCCCGCGTGCGCACACGCAGCCCGTAGGCGATGTTGTCGGCGACGCTCATGTGCTTGAACAGAGCATAATGCTGGAAGACGAAACCGACCTGACGCTTCTGCACCGGCAGCGTGGTGGCATCCAGCCCGCCGAAGAAGACCTGCCCGCGATCCGCCTCCACCAATCCCGCGATGATGCGCAGGAGCGTGGTCTTTCCGGAGCCCGACGGCCCGAGCAGCGCCAGGAGTTCTCCAGGCCGGACGGCGAGGTCGATGTCGTGGAGCGCGGCCGCGCCTGCGAACGCCTTCGTCACGCCGGCGACCCGGATACCCACGG
Organism: Microvirga yunnanensis; assembly: GCF_025460875.1. Taxonomy (NCBI): domain Bacteria; kingdom Pseudomonadati; phylum Pseudomonadota; class Alphaproteobacteria; order Hyphomicrobiales; family Methylobacteriaceae; genus Microvirga; species Microvirga yunnanensis. The sequence continues at coordinate 11,049 of NZ_JAMXFI010000023.1, read as the reverse complement.
CCTGCCCCTGGTCAGCGATGCGCGCCGCCGGCGAGATCGGCTCCGTGACGCCACTCGAGGACAGACTTGAGCGCCAATGTGAGGAGGGCGAGACATGCGAGGAGCGAGGCGACGGCAAAGGCCGCAACGAAGTTGTACTCATTGTAGAGAATCTCCACATGGAGCGGGATGGTGTTGGTCAGGCCGCGGATATGTCCCGAGACGACGGACACGGCGCCGAACTCGCCCATGGCGCGGGCATTGCAGAGCAGGACGCCATAGAGCAGTCCCCATCTGATGTTGGGCAGCGTCACGGTGAGGAAGGTGCGCCAGCCGCTCGCGCCCAGAGTCAGGGCGGCCTCCTCTTCCGCGGTGCCCTGCTCCTGCATGAGCGGGATGAGCTGCCGCGCCACGAAGGGAAACGTCACGAAGATGGTGGCCAGCACGATGCCCGGCAGCGCGAAGGCGATCTTGACGCCATGCGCCATGAGCGAGGATCCCCACAGCCCCTGAGCGCCGAAGAGGAGCAGGTAGATGAGGCCGGAGACGACCGGCGAGACGGAGAACGGCAGGTCGATCAGGGTGATCAGCAGGCTCTTGCCCTTGAACTCGAACTTGGCGATGGCCCAGGAGGCCGCGAGGCCGAAGATGACGTTCGCCGGAACGGAGATCGCCGCGACCGTCAGGGTGAGCCTGATCGCCGCTTGCGCGTCAGCCTCCTGAAGGGCCGCGAGGTAGCCGCCCCATCCACGACGGAACGCTTCCACGAACACGACGGCGAGCGGAAGGATCACGAACAGGAACAGGAAGGCGAGCGCGACCGCGATGGTCAGCCGCCGCACCCAGCGTCGCTCCGTCACGACCGGGACGGACGGGGAAGGCGGCGCGAGATGAACGGCGATCGCGTCAGACATATCCGAACCTCTTCCGGCTCCAGGCTTGAAGCAGGTTGATCACCAGAAGCGCCGTAAACGAGATCGCCAGCATGATCGTCGCGATCACCGTCGCGCCGGTATAATCGTATTCGGACAGCTTGATGACGATCAGCAGCGGGGCGATCTCCGACACGTAGGGCAGGTTCCCCGCGATGAAGATCACCGAGCCGTATTCGCCCACCGCGCGGGCGAAGGCGAGCGCGAATCCGGTCAGGACCCCAGGCAGGAGCGGCGGCAGCAGAATGCTCCACACGGTCCGCCACCGGGATGCCCCGAGGAGTGCCGAAGCCTCCTCCAGCTCGCGCTCGATGTCGGCGATGAGAGGCTGGACCGTCCGGACCGCGAAGGGCAGCCCGATGAACACCAGGGCGACGAAGATGCCGAGGGGCGTATAGGCTACCTTGAGGCCGAGAGGCTCGAGGAAGGAGCCCACCCACCCGTTCGGCGCATAGAGGGCCGCCAGCGCGATGCCGGCCACCGCGGTCGGAAGGGCGAAGGGCAGATCGACGATCGCATCGACGATCCTGCGGCCGGGAAAGTCGTACCGGGTGAGGGCCCAGGCGACCAGGAGCCCGAACAGGGACGCCACGGCGGCTGCGACGAGCGAGATGCTGAAGCTCGTCCAGAGCGCGGCCGCCACCCGGGGCTCGACGGCGACCGCGATGATGCCGGACAGGCCGATCCCCGACGCCTTGGCGATGAGCGCGCCGAGCGGAAGCAGCACGAGGAGCCCGAGATAGAGCAGAGTGTAGCCGAGCGTGATGCCGAAGCCCGGCATCACGCTCGCTCGTTTCAGTGGCAGGAGGGTGCCGGACCGCATGGATCAACGCTTGCTGATCTGATCGAAGAGCCCGCCCGAGTCGAAATTGTTCTTCTGGATGTCGTCCCAATTGCCCTGCAGGGACTCGATGGTGAACAGCTTCAGGTTCGGCAGGGCCGCGAGGTCCTCCGGCTTGGCCGCCTCGGCCTTGCTCGGACGGTAATGGTGCTTGGCGAAGATCGCCTGCGCCTTGTCGGAATACAGGAACTTGAGGTAGCCCTCCGCGACTTTGCGCGTGCCTTTGGCGTCCACGTTCGCATCGACGAGCGCCACCGGCGGCTCCGCGAGAATCGACAGGGTCGGCACCACGATCTCGAACTTGTCGCGACCGAACTCGTCGAGCACCAGGAAGGCCTCGTTCTCCCAGGCCGGCAGCACGTCGCCGAGGCCGCGCTGGGCGAAGGTGACGGTCGATCCGCGGGCGCCGGTATCGAGCACGGGCACGTTCCTGTAGAGCGCGGTGACGAAGTCCTTGGCCTTGTCGGCGCTCCCGTCCTTCGCGTGGGAATAGCCCCAGGCGGCAAGGAAGTTCCAACGTCCGCCGGCAGATGTCTTCGGATTCGGCGTGATGACCTGGATGCCCGGCTTCACCAGATCGTCCCAGTCTTTGATGCCTTTCGGATTCCCCTTGCGGACCAGGAACACGACGGTCGATGTGTACGGCAGTGAATTGTTGGGCAGCCTGCTGCGCCAGTCCGCCGGAATTTTCTTGGTGGCCTTGGCGATCGCGTCGATGTCGGAGGGAATGCCGAGGGTCACCACGTCGGCGTCGATTCCGTCGATCACCGTGCGGGCCTGCGCGCCCGATCCGCCGTGCGACGCGCGGACGTTCACCGCCTCGCCGGTCTGCGCCTTCCACTCGTCCGCGAAGGCCTGGTTGATCTCGCGGTAGAGTTCGCGGGTCGGATCGTAGGACACGTTCAGCAGCTGCGTCTGCGCCGACGCCGCGCCGGACAGGGTCAGAAGGCTGGCGCCGATCACCAGCGCCGCAACGACGGATCGCAGCGGCGAGAGCCTGCTCTCACCGGCGACATCCAAGAACCTGCCTTGCAAGAATCTGCTTTGCACGTGACCCTCCTGGGCTTTGACCGCGGCAGCACGACCTGTGACACGTCGGACCGACGCCCCGTCTGGAACGAAGCAAAGAACTATCCGTTAAAAAGAACGATTGTCAAATGGAGCGCGGCGCCGTTTGCGCACTCGCGAGCGCAATGAGACCTCTGATGCGCTTCGGATCCGGACGGCCGGGGAATTCTATTTCGACCTGACAAGTCTTTCGAAGGAAAATCATTCTGACTTGCGCCTATGGACCGCAGGATCATTCTTATTTTATTCGCCTTCGCCGAAGCAGGCATTTTCTTGTCTGTCGTGGGCCGGAACTATGCTCTCTGAGAACGTTCTGCTAAGAAACCCGCCTGCCGGAGATGAATATTACCCTTAAAGGCTGTTCTTTAAAAAGAACATTTTGATTGACTCCTGCCCTCGCCGGAACAACACTTCCTTCGTGCCGGCCGGTGCGTGTCCTCGCGCCGGCCGGTCCGCCACCGTCTCGTCAGGCACTGAGGTCGTTTCGACCCTCATGCCGGATCCAGGAGGGTTTGTAAGATGCTTCTTGGGAACGACCGCGAATCGGCAGCGCGCACGGGATCGGAAGACTGAGACTGCACCCTGCTTTGTAGACTTGACGATCAGCCAACAGATGCATAGCGCAGAAGGAATCCCGCGATGACACTTCAAATCGGACAGACCGCCCCGGACTTCGAAACGGTCACCACAGATGGCCCCATTCGCTTCCATGAGTGGATTGGCGATTCCTGGGCGGTGCTGTTCTCGCATCCGAAGAATTTCACGCCGGTCTGCACCACGGAACTCGGCGAGGTCGCCCGCCTCAAGCCCGAGTTCGACCGCCGCGGCGTGAAGGTGATCGGCTTTTCCGTCGACCCGGTCGCGAAGCACGCGGCTTGGGCGCGCGACATCGAGGAGACGCAAGGGGCCGCCGTCAATTACCCGATCATCGGCGACCAGGACCTCACAATCTCCAAGCTCTATGGCATGCTGCCGGCCCAGGCGGGCGACACGGCGGAGGGGCGGACGGCCGCCGACAACCAGACGGTTCGCAACGTCTTCATCATCGGCCCGGACAAGAAGATCAAGCTCGTCCTGGTCTATCCCATGACCACGGGCCGCAACTTCGACGAGGTGCTGCGGGTCATCGATTCCCTCCAGCTCACGGCAAAGCATCGCGTGGCGACGCCGGCGAACTGGAAGCAGGGCGAGGACGTCATCATCGCGGGCTCGGTCTCGGACGAAGAGGCCAAGAGCCTCTATCCGGGCGGCTGGAAGGCGCCCAAGCCCTATCTGCGCATCGTGCCGCAGCCCAAGGCGAACTGATCCCCGTCCCCCCGCTCGGCCTCCGTTGACCATGACCATGTCACCGCTCGTCTCCGTCGAATGGCTCGCCGGCCGTCTCGATGACCCATCGATTCTGATCGTGGATATCCGGTCGACGGAGAGCGGCGGCCGGGCATCCTTCGAGGCGGGGCATATCCCCGGCGCCGTTCACAGCGATTACGCGGCCGACGGCTGGCGTATCGCTGCAGGAGGCGCCGGCGGCCTTCTGCCTGATGCCGCGCACTTGTCCGGCCTGCTGAGCCGCATCGGCCTCGCACCCGCGCGTCACGCGATCATCGTGTCGGCCGGCGAGGCTCCGTCCGACTTCAGTGCGGCGGCCCGGGTCTTCTGGACCTTGAAGGCCGCGGGCCATGAACGGGTCTCGATCCTCGATGGCGGCTATAGGGCCTGGCACGACAGCCGCAAGGCCATCGAAAAGGGCGCTCATTCGGCAACGGCGAGCGCCCCTTACCCGGTCCGGCTCGACGAAGACTCGAGAGCCAGAATCGATGCCGTCGAGACGGCCCTTGCGCGCAGTGCCGCGACACTGCTCGACGGGCGCTCGCAGGCGCAGTTCGATGGGCGGGAGAAAAGTCCGCAAGTCGCCCGCGCCGGGCGCCTGCCGGGCGCCATCCATCGGGATCAGGTGGAGGCCTTCCACCCGGGCACGGGACGGCTGCGCCCCATCGCCGAACTCGAACGGCTCTTCGGCGACATCCCGCCCGGACCGGTGATCAGCTACTGCAACACCGGCCACCTCGCCTCGACCAACTGGTTCGTCCTCTCGGCGTTGCTCGGGCGCCCCGACGTCAGGCTCTACGACGGCTCGATGTCGGAATGGACGCAGGAATCCGGCAGGCCCGTCGTGACGGATCCGGACCTCCGCCGATAGCCGTCAAACCGGCTCGAGAGCCTGCAGCAGGTCGCCGATCAGATCATCCTCGTGCTCGAGGCCGACCGACAGCCTGACCAGCCCTTCGGAGACCCCCATCTCCGCCCTCTCCTCCGGGGTGAAGCGCTGATGCGTCGTCGTGGCCGGATGGGTGATCAGGCTCTTGGCATCCCCGAGATTGTTGGAGATCCGGATGAGTTCGAGGGCGTTCAGGAAGCGGAAGGCTCCGGCCTTGCCTCCTTCGATCTCGAGGGCGATCAGAGTCGAGCCGCCCGTCATCTGCCGGGCGATGATCTCCGCCTGTGGATGATCGGTCCGGCCCGGATAGATCAGGCGGCGGATCTTGGAATGGCCCGCCAGGGCGTCCGCGACGGCGGCGGCCGTCCGGGTCTGGCGCTCGACGCGCAGGGGCAGGGTCTCCAGGCTCTTCAGCAGCACCCAGGCGTTGAACGGCGACATCGACGGACCGGTCTGGCGAAGCAGGGTGTGAACATGGGTCTGGATGAAGTCCTCGGAGGCCAGGATCACGCCGCCGAGGCAGCGCCCCTGCCCGTCGATGTGCTTGGTGGCCGAATACACCACGCAATCGGCTCCGAGCTGCAGCGGCTTCTGCCAGATCGGCGAAGAGAACACGTTGTCGACCACGAGCTTCGCTCCGGCCTGACGGGCGATGCCGGCGACGGCTTCGATGTCGATGACCTCGAGCGTAGGATTGGCCGGGCTTTCCAGGAAGAAAACCTTCGTGTTCGGCCGAACGGCTTTGCGCCATGCATCGAGATCCGTTCCGTCGACCAGGGTGGCGGCCACGCCGAACCGCGGCAGGAGTTCGGCCACCACATAGCGGCAGGAGCCGAAGAGGGCTCGGGCCGCGACGATGTGGTCGCCCGCCTGAAGCAACCCCATGAGGGCAGCCGTTACGGCAGCCATGCCGGTCGCGGTCGCGCGCGCGGCCTCGGCGCCTTCGAAGGAGGCCATCCGCTGCTCGAACATCGTCACGGTCGGGTTCGAGAAGCGGGCGTAGAGAAAGCCCGGGCTCTCGCCCGTGAAGCGCGCCTCGCATTCCTCTGCGCTTTCATAGACATGGCCCTGCGTGAGGAAGAGCGCCTCGGAAGTCTCGCCGAAATCCGAGCGCAGCGTGCCGTCGTGGACAAGACGGGTCTGCGCATGCAGGGAAGGGTTTCGCGGGGAGCGTTCGCTCATGGGTTTTCCTTCAATCTCGCCCGGCCGCGGCGTCACGACGGCTCTGGGCGTTCCACATGATGATGATGGATGTCCGGCAAGAGGATCGCGCCTCTAGAGCCTCGGGCCCGAAGTTGGATCCACTTTTGGGATTGATCCGATGCTCACTGACCGAAGCGGCGCATCGTTCGGAGCGGACCCGGAGGGCCGCACGATGCGCTAGTTGACGCCCGAGCTCTGCGGCCCGCCGCCATGCTTTCCGGTGGCGACGGACAATCCGTAGCGGATCCGGGCCCACAGGCGCTCGTGGCCGTAATACAGCACGAGCTTGGTCACGACCTCGGTCGCGCCGATCGCCGTCGCCAGGCGAATGTCCTGGGTCAGGACGACCGCGGCGCCGACGGTCGCAACGGATCCGATGACCCGCCACGACATGGCCTTGAGAGCGCTTCGCCGCTTCTGTTCCCCGGACCACTTGATCCAGGCCAGCGGGGCATTGGTCCGGACCGCTTCGAGGTTGACCGGCTGTTCCGCAGCGGCGCCGTCGACGAGACCGATCGCCACCGTGTCGAAGCTCTCCCGGTCGATGAGGATGAAGCCGCCGGTGCGACGGCTCTCAGCGTAGGGGTCGAAGGCGACAGGCTGGTCCAGGGCGAGGACCACGTGGCCGACATCGTTGGCCCCGAGGGACGACACGGCCACGGAGGCGAGCGACGCCAGATCGATCCGCTGCCGCACGCGCACGACCCGCGCGGGCACGGCCGCCGCCCCAAGCTTCAGAAGAAACTGATCGCCTTCCTTCAGATGCTCCGTGGCCATCCAGAACAGGCGAGCCTCGATCCTGTCGGAGACCTGGGCCTGCCGCTCCATCGAAGCGATGACGTCGCCTCGGGAGACATCCACCTCGTCGAACAGGGTGAGCGTGACGGACTGACCGGTAACGGCCTCGGCCAGGTCGCCATCCATCGTCACGATCCGGTCGACGGATGTCTCCAGCCCGGAGGGCAGGACGCGCACCCGCGATCCCGGCCGGATCCGCCCGCTCGTGACGATGCCGGCGAACCCTCGGAAATCCGGACTCGGCCGGTTGACCCACTGGACCGGCATGCGGAACGGCGCCGCATCGGCCTTCTGCTCGACCTGGATGGTCTCGAGATAGGCGAGCAGCGTCGGTCCCTCGTACCAGTCGGCCTGCGACGACGGCTCGACTACGTTGTCGCCGTTGAGAGCCGACACCGGGATGGCGTCGACCCGGTCGAAGCCCAGATTGACCGCAAACGCCCGGAACTCCGCTCCGATCTGCTCGAATCTCTCCCTGGACCACGCGACGAGATCCATCTTGTTGATCGCCAGGGCCACATGACGGATCCCGAGCATCGACACGAGAAGGGCGTGGCGGCGCGTCTGGCGCGTGATGCCCTTGCGCGCATCGATGAGCAGGATGGCCACATCGGCCGTCGACGCGCCGGTTGCCATGTTGCGGGTGTATTGCTCGTGGCCGGGAGTGTCGGCCACGATGAAGCTCCGCTGATCTGTCGAGAAGAAGCGATAGGCGACATCGATGGTGATGCCCTGCTCGCGTTCGCTGGCCAGTCCATCGACCAGAAGGGCGAAGTCGATGCCGCCGTCCTGCGTTCCGTGCCTGCGCGAGTCGCGCTCGAGCGTTGCGAGCTGGTCGTCGAACAGACGCTTGGACTCGTACAGCAGGCGTCCGATCAGCGTGGACTTGCCGTCGTCGACGGAGCCGCAGGTGATGAACCGCAACAGGCTCTTGCGCTCATGCGCCGCGAGATAATCCTCCAGCTTGAAACTCTCGGGTTCGAGATGAACCGACATCAGAAGTAGCCCTCTTGCTTCTTGCGTTCCATGGACGCCGCCGTGTCCTTGTCGATGGCGCGTCCGTGGCGTTCGGATGTACGCGCTTCGAGCGTCTCGCGAATGATGTCGGGGAGCGTGGACGCCGTGCTCTCGACGGCCCCGGTCAGGGGATAGCAGCCGAGCGTCCTGAACCGCACGGACCGCAGCTGCGGCCGCTCGCCCGGATGGAGCGGCAACCTCTCGTCATCCACAAGGATGAGCATGCCGTCCCGCTCCACCACCGGACGCTCGGCGGCGAAATAGAGCGGCACGATGGGGATGTTCTCCCGGTGGATGTAGAGCCAGATGTCGAGCTCGGTCCAATTGGACAGGGGGAAGACACGCAGGCTCTCGCCTCGGCGCTTGCGTCCGTTGTAGAGTTGCCAGGGCTCGGGCCGCTGGCGCTTGGGATCCCACCGGTGATGGGCGTTGCGCAGCGAGAACACCCGTTCCTTGGCCCGCGACTTCTCCTCGTCGCGCCGGGCGCCGCCGAACGCGGCATCGAACCCGTACTGCTCGAGCGCCTGCTTGAGCGCCTGGGTCTTCATGACGTCGGTATGCACTTCCGAGCCATGGCTGATCGGACCGATGTTGCGGGCAAGCCCCTCCTGATTGGTGTGCACCAGAAGATCAATCCCGAGTTCGCGCGCCCGGCGATCCCGGAAGGCGATCATCTCGCGGAACTTCCAGGTCGTGTCCACATGCAGAAGGGGGAATGGCAGCCTTGCCGGATAGAACGCCTTGAGAGCCAGGTGCAGCAGGACCGAGGAATCCTTGCCGATGGAATAGAGCATGACGGGATTGTCGCTTTCGGCGACGGCCTCGCGCATGATGTAGATGCTTTCCGCTTCAAGGCGGTCGAGATGGGTCAAGCCCGACCGGAACTCCATGCCGCCGGTCGGAAACCCTTGAGGCTCGGGCCGCTTCCGGGAGCGGGCCTCTCCCACGTCACGCCCGCCGATCATGGGAATGCTCCTGAATTCTCTGGGTGGGCACGAGATGCAGGCCACATTCCTTCTTGGCCTCCTGCTCCCACCACCAGCGGCCCGCACGCTCGGGCTCGCCGAGCCGAACCGCCCGGGTGCAGGGCGCGCAGCCGATGGATGGGTACCCCTGGTCGTGCAGCGGGTTGTAGGGAACGGCGTTGTCGGTGACATAGCGGACGAGGTCCTGCCGGCTCCAATCCGCCAGGGGATTGAGCTTGATCAGGCGATAGCCGTCGTCCTGCAAGGCCAGCGGCACAGCCGCGCGGAAGGCCGATTGTTCGGCGCGAAGACCCGTGATCCATCCGGCCGCCCCGGCCAGAGCCCGGCCCAGGGGCTCGACCTTGCGGATGTCGCAGCAGGCTTTCCGGGCCTCGACCGAGTGCCGGAAACCGTTGATGCCCTGACGGGCGATCAAGGCCTCCAGCTGGACGCGATCGGGACTGACCGCGTTGATCCGACGCCCGTAGCGCTCCTCCGTCTGCGCCCAGAGGTCATAGGTCTCGGGAAACAGCCGCCCGGTGTCGAGTGTCACGAGTTCGATGTGAATGTCGAGGCCGGCCCTGAAGATCGCATGGGTGATCGCCTGATCTTCGAGACCGAAGCTGGTCGTGAAGACCAGGCGGCCGTCGATCGCACGCGATGCGAGAGCGAGCCTTTCCGCCAGGCCCCCTTCCTTCATGGCGCGGGCCAAAGCGTCGGCCTGCACGCCTCCTGAGCCCATATCCATCGTCGACATCTCCAAAGCGCAAAATCGAACTTGTTCTTAATAACGAACGGTGTCAAGGTCAGGCTGTACCGAACCGGGGCGCGAACCGCTCGCCGTCTCGACAAGGATGTCGCAAGAAGAGAATATTTTTCCCCGAAACATGAAGAGCCAGGGGAGCAATATTCGCCGAAGCACGGGATGCAGAGATGGACCGCATCGACCGAAAAATTTTAGATCTTCTTCAGCAAGATGGCACGCTTTCTGTCGCGGATATCGGCCAAAGGGTCGGCCTCTCCCAGACGCCGTGCTGGAAACGCATCCAGCGCCTCGAGGCCCAGGGGGTGATTCAACGCCGGGTGGCCCTTCTGGACCCGGAGAAGCTCGGGCTCGGCCTGACGGTTTTCGTCTGCGTGGAGACCGGCGACCACACGCAGGAATCCCTGGAGCGCTTCGCAACGACGATCTCCACCATGAGCGAGGTGGTCGAGTTCCACCGCATGGCCGGGGACGTGGATTACCTGCTGCGGGTGGTCGTCCCGGACGTCAAGGCTTACGACATGTTCTACAAGCGCCTGATCGGCATCGTCCCCTTGAAGAACGTCAGCTCGCGCTTCAGCGTCGAGCGCGTGAAATCCACCACGGCCCTGCCGATCGAGATCACCGCCTAGATCCTTTGCCCAGGGATTATGACCCTTTGGCGAGTGGCTCGAGAGGAGCGGTTTTGGGATAGGCACGGCCCATCTTGGTGCGGGCCTTCTCTGTCGTGAACATCCAGGTCATGCGTGCGCCGGTGGCGTTGCGCTCGCGCTCCCAAGCCGCGATTTCCCGCTCGAGCCCCTCGCGCGTGTCGATGCGTCGATCCAGGCACTGGCCCTTGAGCACCCCGATCTCGATCTCGACCATGTTCAACCAACTCGCGTGCTTGGGGGTGAAGTGGAACTCCAGCCGCTCCAGGAGGCGATGCGCCTCCGGGGCCGGGAAAGCCTCGTAGAGCGCGCCGGGTGAGTGCGTCGACAGGTTGTCCATCACGACCCGGATCCGCTCGGCCTGCGGAAAGTCAACATCCACAAGCTCGCGCATGCAGTGGGCGAAGTCGCATGCCGTGCGCTGCTCGCTGACCGTGACCCGGCGCCAGGGCTGGTGCGCATCCACCATCACGAACAGGTTCACTGTGCCGCAGCGGCGGTACTCGTAGTCGATGCGCTCGACCTGTCCCGGTGCGGCCGGGAGCGGCTGACGCGTCTCGCCGATGAGCTGGACCGGGCTCTCATCGAAGCACACCACCGGGTGCTGCGGCTCGGACG